>CALISO010000045.1 GCA_938041445.1 uncultured Saprospiraceae bacterium | reverse complement strand
CCCACTCATCATCTGAAGACCAACAAACACAATGTGTAGGTAATTCACCACATATCACTTCTATTGAATGAGAAGTACAACAGCCATTTGCATCGATAGCATCTAGTGTCACCGTATATAGTCCTTCCTCATCATATTGATGAAGTGGGATTTCTTGGTCTGACGTATTACCATCACCAAAATCCCAATTAAATCTTACCCCAGGGCTAGTACATGACCATGTTGGATTGAACCTAAATGCGCAGTTACTAAAATCTGTATATTCAATATTTGTCAGACATTCTGAAACACAAGCAAGAAATACATTGTCAATAAAAATTCCATCAGCATTTGCGTTCCCCTCTAGATCACTTATAACTTGAAAAGTTATATCATTTGCAATATCGACATTTGAATTCTGTTCCGGATTATTACTATTTATTTGTTGGCAAAAATGATTAGTTGTTGGATATGGTATTGAGTTGTTTGGAATCGGAACACTAAAGGTGACCTCATTTTTGTTTAAAACTGTTTGTCCACAACCATGATGCTCAATATCATTGGCCACATTGACCAATAAGTTCATATTAACATTGTCTCCGTTAGTTAAGGGAAAGTGTGTAGAAGAATAATCGAATTCTAGGACATATAATGGATATCCATTACTACCATCATCATTTAATATAATATGACCTATATGTTGACTAAATCCTTCATTGTGATTGTTACTATTACCTGTACAAATGAATGCCCAATTTGATTCGAAAATATAGTCAGACCACCCTTGACCAAAACTACCGTTAAGCCAGGTTAACCAATTGAAATTATTATTTACGACATCTGCCGACCCATTAAAACATTGCCAACTTGGGACGTTACCGTCGAAAATATTATTGACTTCTTCATTATTGGCATTTTCGAAGTCACCATTAGAGACTAGATTATTGCAATCAAAATCTGAAGATCTCATCTGAACTGTATTGATGTGTTGTTCTTCAACAATTCCATCTTTAGAGCAACTGTAGAGAATTAAGCTGATTATTACGACAAATACCCAAGTGTACGGAAGTGTACGGAAGTGTACGGAAGTGCTTATAATTCATTTTTTGAAATTTTAAGAAAGGTACAAAAGTCTACGCATTTAGTGTAGTTGTTTTATTCATTTTTTCTTTGAGCCTTTCTTTGAGATGAGGTTGTACACTATTGACTACAGTTTATAAGCAGGTGAAGAATTCTGTTGTTGTTGAATCTGTAATAATATCCAGTTTCACAGAATAATCCTACATTTACATAGAATCATAATGCTATAACCAACATCGAAATTATGCTTGATAATACTTTAATTAATAGCAGATCTGGGGTTGTCGAAGACAAACGTACAATCAAATCCTGGGCAATGTTCGATTGGGCCAATAGTGTGTATGCCTTAGTAATCAGTACTGCGGTATTTCCTCCGTATTTTGAACGAGTGACTGCTGAACAGATCCCTATCATTGGAGATTGGAGCATAACTAATACCAGCCTGTATACATTCATTGTATCTGCAGCTTATCTGATCCTTGCATTCTTGATGCCTCTATTATCAGGAATGGCAGACTATGGGGATAAGAAGCAGTTCTTTCTCAAGATATTCACCATTCTAGGGGGTATGTCTTGTATTTCAATGTTCTTTTTTATTGACACAGATACTGTTTGGATTGGATCTATCGGATTTCTATTAGCGACGATTGGATTTGGTGGCGGTATCGTATTTTATAACGCATACTTACCGCAGATTACAACACCTGATCGATATGATGAGGTCAGCGCCAAAGGATTTGCCTACGGTTACATTGGCTCTGTCATATGTTTGATTGGTATATTGGTAATCGTCTTAAAGCCAGATTGGTTTGGTATCACAAGTTCTACATTACCAGTTAGGTTAGGTTTTGTTATTGTTGGACTATGGTGGATAGGTTTTGGGATGCGGAGTATCTTGAGGATGCCTCCAGATAGTCTAACTAAGATACCTGCAGGCATGGTAAAAAAAGGTCTGAAAGAACTCAATGTTGCTTTTAAATATGTTAAGTCAAGAGTTGTAACTAGACGTTTTTTGATTAGTTACTTTTTCTATATCGCAGGGGTAAATACTGTAATTTATTTAGCGACAGTCTTTGGCAAGAAAGAACTATTGATGGAGACTCATGAGTTAATTATCACTGTCTTAATAATCCAGTTAGTCGCAATGTTAGGTGCATACTTCTTTGCTTACATCTCTAAAATTCGCGGAAACAAGGTCGGGTTAATAGCGATGGTAGTTATCTGGATTGGTATCTGCTTTGCAGCATACTTCGTATACGGAAAGACTAACTTTTATATTCTAGCAGCCTTTGTCGGCTTGGTTGTGGGTGGTATCCAGTCTTTGAGTCGATCATCTTATACAAAGTTACTTACTGACGATATTGATGAGGTTACGAGTTTCTTTTCTTTCTATGATGTACTCACAAAGTTAGCCGTAGTTGCAGGAACCTTTTCTTTTGGATTAGTAGATAATTTGACCGGTAATCTGCGATATTCGGTACTCACAATTGCGGCATTTTTTATTGTTGCACTTATCTTTTTATTTGGGGTTAAGTTTGAGGCTCATCAGCCTGATTCTGCTAAATAAAAAAGCGAACCAGAAGATTACCTTCTGAGCTCGCTTTTAGAATTCATAAGACGGGAGTCTTAAGCTTTTACATTTTTTTAATCTCTCTTTTTTCTGTGGGTTCTTTGACATCAGTATCTGTAAACGGTGTTATGTCTCCACGTTGTGGCATATCAAAGTCATCTAGCATAGTATCGATATCTCCTATGAATGACTGAATCATAGACTCTATTGCGGTGATATCGATCTTATCCATCATACCCAACATTTGATCCATTCCTTTCTCGAGTTCTTGTAAAGTCTTATCAGATGGTCTGGCATCATCTCCAAGAGGCAGGGAGAATTGTTCAAATAGTTGCGTAATGTCAATGGTGTCAATTGACTGTTTTAGACTCTCAATTTGAGCATCTATTCTATCTGCTCGTGATTCAACAGATGATTGCGCTGTTGCAAATGTGACACAACCTATAGCGGATAAAATGATTAGTACAAAAGTTCTCATGGTGTATTCTGTTATTAAAATGTCGTTGTACGTTATCGGTGCATAGAAAACGTTACTTATTGATAACCATAAGTTTGTGATAATCAATCATTTCAACCAGTCTTTTAACATTATTTTATCTCAAAAAGAGATGATACATCGTGAGGCAGTAAATGATAGTAGATTCTTCATCATCGACTAGTTCTATGATAGGGTATGCTCTTTGCTGCTCAGATAGTTCGTCCTCTATATTGGTCAGATGAGCTCTTACTTCCCCCTTAATATTGATGGTACTATAGTTTTGCTGTGCTCCTAAGCTGATACTTGCTAGGATTTTATTGGTCTGCATACTAGATAGTCGACCAAGTTGATCTACTTGATAGATAAGATTACCATTTCGCCAGATATTAGTGACATCGTTTTCTTTGTAGAGTTCAACATCCATGAGCGAAGTTTCAGTTACTAGCAATTTGCGATCGTCTAGATAATCATAAAGATAGTATGCGACTAGCTGTTCATTATAGATTGTCTCTAGATAGCCAAACTCCTCAGAATGAAATGTTTTACGACTCGAAGTAGACTTTCTCTTAAGGGATAGTAGAGACAGTTCATTATGATCTAATGGTATTAGGTTGTCTGCGAGTTCTCTCAACTTGATTAGACCATACTTACGATCTTTTTCTACTCGACTTTTAGGATTGCTAATACTGAAGAAGAACTTCACTATCTGATAGACGATGAACATCAGTCCAGCACCTCCGACTAGTAGAAATATCAGATTTCTCATTTTACTAAGAGTTCTGGATTATTGATTGTGTGAATAAAAGCAAATCAAGAAATTCAAAAGAGTCCATATTGGACTATCCTAGATAGGACTTCAAAGCATTTTTGTTCAATGACTTCCTCAATCTTCTTAGAGCACGTTCTTTCACTTGACGTACTCTCTCTCTTGTCAGACCGTAGAGTTCACCTATTTCTTCTAGGTTCATTGCCTTATGACCATTTAATCCATAGTATGCTCTTAGGACATCTACTTCTCTTGGGCTAAGCATTGATAAACCTTCTTTCACTTCATCCTTGAGAGACTCATCCATAAGAGCGATGTCTGGACTTTCTTGATCACCCGGGGCAAATAGATCTAACATTGTAGAAGCTCCTTCATCACCGCCAAGTGGAGCATCCATAGATACATGTCTTGAAGATTGCAGTCTAAGTGCTTCTACATCTTTTGGCTTCATATCGAGAATTTCTGCTAGCTCCTCAGTGCTTGGCTCTCTCTCAAACTTTTGGACAAATGATAAGTTCGCTTGATTAATCTTATTGCCAGAATGTTGCTTATTGACGGGTAGTCTTACCATTCTAGAGTACTCAACTATCGCATGTAAAATGGATTGTCTTATCCACCACACGGCATAAGAGATGAATTTAAATCCTTTTGTTTCATCAAACCTTTTAGCAGCTTTCATTAAACCGACATTCCCTTCATTGATTAGATCACTTAGGGACAGACCTTGATTTTGATATTGTTTAGCTACTGAGACTACAAATCTAAGGTTAGATTTGGTTAACAGTTCTAGTGCATCCTTGTCACCATCTCTGATACGCTTTGCTAGGGTCGATTCTTCTTCCGCTGTCAATACACTGATCTTAGATATATCATTGAGATACTTATCCAGAGCAACGCTTTCGCGGTTTGTAATCTTGTTTGTTATTTTTAGCTGACGCATAATTTATTTGTGGATTGTTGTTCTAGCTATATGCAACATATTATACGTAGAATGTCGCTCTTTAGTTTCTCAGATTGCAATTAATCATAATTCTTCGTAAGGGAATCAGATTAACAGCCCATATTTATAGACTAATGCATAAAAAAAAAGCAGGTGTGAATTAATTCAACACCTGCTACTTGATCTTTATATTGATTAATCAACTAAGACAAATTATGCTTGGTCTTCTGGTTGATCTTTAGGCAAGATAGCTTTTCTAGATAATCTCATCTTTCCTGTTCTTTTGTCAATCTCTACAAGCTTAAACTTGACAGAATCACCCTCTTTGTAGACAGTGCTTACATCATTAATTCTTGTATGAGAGATCTCAGAAATGTGAAGTAATCCGCTATTCTTTCCTTTGAAGTTAACAAATACTCCATAAGGCATTACTGAAGCGACAGTACCTTCAAAGACGTCACCTACCGTAGGGACGAATGTGATACTTGCGATCCAATCTTGAGCTTTCTTGAGGCTTTCACCGTTGCTACTAGAGATAGACACGATACCCTTATCATCAACTTCTTCGATGTTGATTACAGTTTCTGTAACCTCTTGAATTTCTTGAATGACTTTACCTCCTGGTCCGATAACAGCACCAATAAAGTTCTTATCAATCACCATTTCAATCATTCTTGGTGCATGTGGCTTGAGATCTTCATTAGCATTACTGATAGTCTTACTCATCTCATTAAGGATGTGTATTCTACCTTCTTTAGCTTGATTAAGTGCATTCTCTAATATCTCATAAGGAAGACCATCAATCTTGATATCCATCTGACAAGCACAGATACCTTTCTCTGTACCCGTAACTTTGAAATCCATATCACCTAATGCATCTTCATCACCTAATATGTCGGATAAGATTGCATGCTTAGTACCATCTGAGATCATACCCATAGCAATACCTGAGACTGGAGCATTGATCTTGATACCTGCATCCATAAGTGCAAGAGAGCCTGCACAGACAGTTGCCATTGAAGAAGAACCATTAGATTCTAAAATATCTGATACTAGTCTTATTGTATATGGGTTTTCTTCTGGCAATACCTTCTTCAGGCTTCTTGAGGCTAGGTTAGCGTGTCCTACTTCTCTTCTACCTGGGCCTCTCATTGGCTTAATTTCTCCAACTGATAGTGCTGGAAAGTTGTAATGCAGGATGAACTTTTCATATGACATCAATAATGCAGTATCCTGCATTAGGCTATCTTTCTTAGTCCCAAGAGTCAGTGATGTCAATGCTTGAGTCTCACCTCTATTGAAGATGGCACTACCGTGAGCTGCTGGCAAATAATCTACCTCAGTCCAGATCGGTCTTACTTCATCAAACTTTCTTCCATCTAGTCTGACATCTTCATCAAGCACAACTCTTCTAATTGTCTCTTTTTTGATCTTGTCAAAGTACTTAGAAGCAGTTTTACCGTGCTCTTCTACATATTCTTCACCTTTATCTTCAAGCAATTTTGCTTCGAAATCCTCTTTAACTTTTGAGAATCTCTCTTTTCTAGTCATCTTGTCTAGTGCTGACTTCGATACGTCTTGCACTGGAGCTTCGATTACTGACTTGATATAACCCCAAAGGTCTTCGTCGATTTCTACAGCAGGCAGTTCTCTTTTGATCATTGCCTTATCACCAACTTTTTTGGCAAGCTCAAGTTGTGCATTACACTGAACTTTAATTGCTTCGTGACCGACTTTGATCGCGTCAATTAGCTCTTGCTCTTGGCATTCATCAGCTTCACCCTCTACCATCATCACGTTATCTAATGTAGCTGCAACGATAATTTCTAATGAAGCTTCAGCAATTTGTGATCTCTTTGGATTGACGATGTATTCGCCATTGACCTTAGCAACTCTTACTTCGGAGATTGGTCCTGCAAAGTTGATGTCAGATACTGCCAATGCTGCTGAAGCGGCAAGTGCAGCATAACTATCAGGCATAGTTTCTTCATCAGCTGAGATAAGATTTATGATTACTTGAGTTTCATTCATATAACCATCTGGGAATAAAGGTCTGATCGCTCTGTCCACCAGTCTAGATGTGAGTATCTCATAATCTGACAACCTAGCTTCTCTTCTGAAGAAGTTTCCAGGAATCTTTCCTGCTGCTGCAAATTTTTCTTGATAGTCAACTGAGAGAGGGAAGAATCTTTGTCCTTCTTTTGGTTCTTTTGAGGATACTACGCTACAGAAGAGCATAGTGTTTCCAATTTTGACAACCACAGAACCGTGTGCTTGTGTTGCCAATTTTCCTGTTTCAATGATCACCTCCTGTCCATCTGGTAGATTGAAGGAGTGAGCAATAGGTGTCATGTTACCCATTAATTTTTGATGTTTTAATTTCTACGATATATACTTCATGTACGCATACAGCAAGATCACACCCTGACATTACAGAGTGACATCTTATTGAAATACAAAGAAGCGGAAGGCCACTTTAGCCTTCCTTGGTTTTCTTACTTTCTTAAATTAAGCTTCTCGATAATCTCTCTATATCTTGTGATATCTTTATCGGAGAGGTACTTGAGGAGACCTTTTCTCTTACCTACCAACGTCAATAATCTTCGTCTACACGCGTGATCTTTTTTGTTGTCTTGTAGGTGGTTTGAAAGTTCTTGGATTCTGAATGTGAACAGAGCAATCTGTCCTTCAATTGATCCAGTGTTTTTAGAAGCACCGCCATACTCAGCGAATATGCCTTCTACTTTTTCTTTTTTTAAATAAGTTGCCATTGTTATATTTTTTACCAAAAATGATCACTAAGATCCATTACTAGCGGCTGCAAATGTACGCTTTTAATTGTAAGTATTTGGGTTTCAGTTTGGATAAAAATATCTTTG
>CALISO010000044.1 GCA_938041445.1 uncultured Saprospiraceae bacterium | reverse complement strand
ATGAAAAAGGCGTCAAAGAACACCTTTTTCACGATGAAAAAACTATTTAAAACAATTTAATGATTCACACCTGGATCACAATTTTCAACTGTGATATAACCTAATCAGATGGAATTTTGTAAGCAATTTCTTGTTTGTTTTCAATTTACAAATAAGTTGGTTAACCAAAGCAAAACTGCCTTAAAGTTTCATAAATCTACTTATGTGATATTTGTCGCTTCCTTCTAGCCGTACAATATAAATACCTGACTGAAATGCACTAATATCAATTGTCTGAACCCTGTTGATTGCACTTTGAGCCACTTTTCTACCAGATTGATCATAAATAGATAGAGATTCATAATCTTCACTCACTTCTAATGTCACTGCAGTTGATGCAGGATTTGGAGTAAGTAATACATCCTCTTCATCTAATTCACTCTCAGTAGATGAGATAGTTCGTTCACCTTCACCAAATACTCTCAATTCAGTGAGACTCACCCAAGGACCAGTGTATACATCTGCACCTAGTACAGTTATTCTTATGAATCTAGCCTCGAGGCTATCTATATCATTGATAATTGGTGTGTCTAGCGTCCCTGGCAAAACATTGTCAGATCTGTCCACAAACATTGTGTATGGACCTTCCTCTTCTATTGCTCCTTCAATGATGTATTGATAAGCTCTATCTTGATAGCATGTCACCTCAGTCTGGACTACTTTAAAGAAACCAAGTAAATCAACAGTTGCCGATTTCGGAAAATCTTCTACTGACCACCTTGTGTCCGTATTGTCATCCACTAAATTATCAACAACATTACCGCCGTCAGCTGATCCAGTTCCTTCTACTGGCATATCCAATGCCCAGTTAAATTCAGTTGATGGTGGCAAGACTTTCATCTCTTGAGAATCTACAAATTCTCCTTCGACTGTAGCGACGTTTACCATCACAACACCTTCAGCAACCGCAGTTAATAGACCTTCGTCATCGACAGTTGCTATACTTGGATCAGTTGAAGTAAATATAAGATTCTGATTAGTCGCATCAAAAGGTGTAATCTGTGCTTCCAACTGTACGCTATGTCCTATAGATAGTGGCCCATTAATATCGACCATATCGACTCCAGTCACATCCACTTGTGGAAATACAGTAATCCTAGTACTGAGAGATGTCCTTGCACCACCTTCATTGTCAGTAGCACGAGCTGTCAGTGTATATTCACCTTCTGCAGCACCACTCCAAGTGAACGAGTACGGAGCTTCTGTAGCTTCCCCAAGTTTAATATTTCCACCTTCAAAAAATTCTACTCTCGCTATTTCTCCATCAGAGTCTACTGCCTCAGCTGTAATTGTAATATCGGTTCCAGGTAAGAAATTTGTATTACTTGTTGGACTCGTTAAACTAACAGACGGAAAAAAGTTTTGCGGTGTACCGTCTTGTTCAAATAAGTCGTCAAAATGTACAGTAGCTTCACCATTATCTTGAAGATATGCTCCAGCTTTCCAGTAACTTGGCCACGTCCAAAATGAGGCATCGACATTCACTTTTTCTTCTCCTTCAAAATCTATAATCATTCTTCCATCAACCAATCGAATGTCGCAATTAAAGTATCCTCCAGGATCTTCACCAAGATCAATATGGGTTGTTGCAATTCCTTCTTCATCAGTTTTGATTGCTGCCCAAAGGTGATTAACTGGATCCTTAGCGTTGTGCTTATAGATCCTTAATAATGGTTTATTAGGACCGGAACCTGCACCTGCATCGTCATGGATTTGCATAACAGTGACTTGATCACACGTTTGGTCAGCGATATCTATTCTTCCATGTAAAGATCGATTACCTTGAGTGAGATCCCAATTCGTTTCATGTCGCAGTTCTGTTCTCTTACTATCACCGGATTGATTAAAAAGCATCTTATCACCATCCACTACATAGAAGTATTGAGGGTGAGTGTAGCTATCATTAAGGCGATCATTATCTGCTAATGTAGAACTTGTAGGAGCCTGTAACTTACACCCTGCAAGAAATGGTTGAAATCTTGGAATATCTGAAGCAGCTAAATATTCAGTGGGTGGAGTTGGTGCAAAGTGTACAACATCCAATGCGAAGAAAGATACCTGTGCATACTCATCAGGATCTCCAGCATTATTCTGATTGTAGTTTCCAGCCTTGAAGTACATCCAATCGTTAGCGAACCCGCTGTCTGTCATATCAACTTCACGGACTACATCGGGCTTGCCTTCTCTCATAATGGAGACAGTAAGTATATTTCCAATTACCTTAATCTCATAGCTAAACTTTTCGCCAAGAGCGATTCCATCTTCAGGGTCTGGCAAATTATCGCTTCGACTTCCAATCATATCATACCACTGTTCAGCGCTAGTAGTCGGCTCGTGGGCAAAATAAATAGACCCCTTAGTATTCCCAGGTAATTTTCGATAGTATAATCTGCATGGCTCATCATTTGACGCGTGGATTTGTCCGATAATCGTCCTACCTACCTTCCGAAATTCATCAGAGGTTAGTGATACGTGGTCAACAGCCACAGTTGCCGTCATAACTCCGTCTACTCCACCTGATGCCTCTTGATTAGCTAATGTCGATGATGAAAACACCCAGTTGTTTTTATTGATTCCTTGGGTACTAATGCTTGTATCTCCTCTCCGAATCATTTCTCTTAACTCATTTCTAGGATATGTGCTACCACCAGTTAACCCATCATTGGGGCACCAAAACACCATTGCGCCAGTGTTAGGGTCGGTGTAGAATTCTCCTTCGACTGTAAAGCCGTTCACGAGTTGATCTTCATCTCTCTCTTGTTGATTAGGTCTGGTAATTTTCCAGTACGAAAGATCAAAATTGCTACCAGGAGGTACATTTGGATCTAAATCCTGAGATGAAACTGGACTGACGAACATATTCATAACTAAGAGTAAAATAATACCCATTAGATTAGAGTGTGTGTTAGTCTTTTTATTTTTTTTAAAGCTCAATAGCTGTTGGATGGGTGTCAATCTCATGGTTAATTATTTTTTTTGCTTGAATCCAAATCTCATTCAAACGTTCTTTGCCAGTAAAGATCAATAGATGTTTCATCTTTTGACCTGACTTGTGATTTTAAACTATAGCAATAAAATTACTGTATTTAGCAGCGACATATCTTCTAATAGACGACATTTCAAGGATTTGAACTAGCATCTTAAAGAATTTATACCATTTGCATTTGTGAGACCAATTGACTGCTAACCTTGGTATTGCGAAAATTATAGCAAAACTAAAAACTCTAGTATGCTAGCTACAAAGTGTGAAGTGTCTAATTTATAATCACTTAACTCACACCTACTAAATATCAAAATAAAGAGACCTCCACCCGAAGGTGGAAGACTCTTTAATATGTAGTGTATTAATCTTCTAATTAGTACCCAGGATTCTGAGATAAATTAGGATTATTTGAAATCTCTAATGGTGGAATAGGCAATAAGTAATCTCTTGACTTATCAAAGTTTGCAGTACCTGCACCTTCAAAACCATTTGGTCCAAATACTTCATCTCCCATATCTCTTCTTACGATATCATACCATCTCTTCTGTTCGAAAGCAAGCTCAAGTCTTCTTTCTTCCAACACATCACTAACTGTCGCTCCAGAGATATCAGCTGGCACAGCGCTTGTTGAAGTTCCATCTCCACCTCTAGCTCTTGCTCTGATCATATTGATATATTGATCCGCTTCAGCTGTTCTTCCTGTCTCAACAGCAGCCTCAGCAGCTATTAATAGAACTTCAGCATAACGCATCAACTGATAGTTAGACTCAGAGTCTCTACCACTTGTGTTTGCTTGCATTGCATCTCCAGCCATTGCAGTGTACTTAGAGATGTGAGGGCGATTTGCATTTCTACCGTCTAAGCTAGAAAAGTTATTAAAGTCAATTGGCATAGGATTACCCATATCATTAAATATTGCTTCAGCATCGAAACAAACTGATTTTCTATAATCTGCATCATCCCAAGTATCATAAACTGATTGAGCTGGTACCATTACAGACCAACCACCTGAAGGATAGTAAGTAGCTTGACCAAAAAATCCAGTAAATGCTGCTAAATAATCTCTTGACTCATCACCAATATTTGTAGCAACAAAGTCAATGACAAATATTGGTTCTTTAGAATTATCAGTGTTAATTGCATGGAAAATATTACGATAATCTGGATCCAATGCTAAGTCGTATAAGTCTGCATTGTCAATAACCTCTTTAGCCTCATCGTAAGCTAGTTGGTATTCACCTCTAGTAAGATATACACTTGCAAGATATGCTGTGGCTGCAGATTTTCCAGGAAGAGCTCTGTTATCTCTTGTATTTGGTAATCCTGCTTTAGCAGCTTCAAAATCTGCAATAATATTTTCATATACAACATCCACTGGTGTTCTTTCAGCAGCTGATGCCTCTGATACTAATGTCGTATCATCCAAGTATGGAACGTCACCAAACAATCTGACCAAGTGGTAGTATGCAAATCCTCTTAAGAATCTAGCTCTAGCAGCTATCTCTTCCTTTACACCAGCTTCTTGATCTTCTAGAACTTCGAGTTCTTTTAGAGTCTCATTCGCTGATCTTACCATTTGATACATTCTAGGCCAAAAACTTCTTTCTGGATTAGATACGTTTAGTATTAACGGATTAGTTGTAGAAAGAGCAAATGCATCATGCTCAATTCTTTCAGCATTAGTACCTGGATTTCCTATGTCAACCATATCTGAACGCAACATAAGTGTGAGTCCCAAAGCTCTAGACATAAATGCTCTAGCATCAAGGTGACTATATCCACCCGCTATTGTAGTCTCTACTGTCTCCAAGTCTAATACCCTCTCATCTGGCTCTAACTGGCTTCTTGCATCTTCTTCTAAATCTGAACATGCAATGATTGAAAATCCAAATATGAATAAGAATAAATATTTATAAGTTTTCATTTTAATAATCTTTTTAATGATTTAAAATTTAAAATTTGAGGTTCGCACCCACAGTGACTGATCTAAGATTCGGGTAGTTACCAAAATCATGACCAATAATAACGTTATCGTCTCCACCACTTTCGCCACCACTACCGAAGTAGCTAACTTCCGGATCTAATCCAGAGTAACCAGTGAAAGTTAATATATTCTGAGCACTCACAGAGAATCTTACTGAACCGATACCAGCTCTTTGAACCAATCCATCTGGTAAGCTATATCCCAATGCAACGTTTTTAAGCCTTGCGTAACTTCCGTCTTCTACGAAACGTGATGATCTCTCTCTACCTCTGATAGCTGCTCGAGGTATATCCGTATCTGTATTACTAGGTGTCCAAGCATTCAATATGTCAGTAACGCTGTTACTATCTCCATTGTACAATTGTATTGCAGTTAAGTTATAAATGTCGCCACCGACAGCACCTTGAAAAAATATGTTTAAATCAAAATTTCCATAAGAAAGTGTATTTGCAACACCAAATGTGAAATCAGGATTTGGATCACCTATAATCTGTCTATCACTGTCTGTTATAATACCGTCAAATGCACCTTCCTCATCAGCTAAATCTTGGAATAATGGTTCTCCTAGGATAGGGTTACCATCTCCATCTAGTGAAGAAGAAGCGACCGCAGTACCTTCTGGAATAGCACCACCTTGGTATACTCCTTCATATTCTAATCCCCAAAACTGTCCAAGTGCCTCACCTTCTCTTAAGATGTATGTAGAAGCACCAGAGAAATATCCTGGTGCACCACTACCTATGATCTCAGTTCCTCCAGATAATTCTACAACTTCATTTCTATTTCTTGCGAAATTCAAGTTGGTAGTCCATCTGAAACCATTTCTATTGATATTATTAGATGTTAAAGACAATTCTATACCATTGTTATTAATAGATCCAACATTCTTAAGAACATCTAAGTCCGTAGTACCAAGATAAAAACTAGAAGCTCTGTCAATAGCTAACAAATCATCTGTGTCTATGTTGTAATAATCAGCACTAAATGTGATTCTGTCTTCAAATAAACCTAGATCAAATCCAACATTTGTTTGAGCTGAAGTTTCCCATTTTAGATCAGGATTAGCCTCACGAGCTAACTCCACACCGAATGGACCATCAATCTCTCCTGGAGGTTGAACATTGAATACAGAGAGAGATTGGTAAGGAGCTATTGCTTGGTTACCCGTCAATCCCCAACTTGCTCTCAATTTAAGATTCGATATTGTGTTGTTACCTGCTAAGAATGGTTCTCTAGAGATTTTCCATCCAACTGCAACTGAAGGGAAAACAGCATGTTTATTGTTTTCTGCAAAGTTAGATGCTCCATCTCTACGTACAGTAGCTGTTATTAGATATTTATCTGATAAATCTAAATTAATTCTACCAAAAACTGACTCGATTTCTGATTGAGAAAAACGAGAATCAAGCGTACGCTGATCTATCTGTCCTGCTTCCAAATTATATGTTCCGAAAGCATCAGTCAACAATTCTCTAGCGCCTGCTTCAAATCCTTCAGTTGTATTTCTTTGGAATGAGTGTCCTGCTGTTGCTGTGATAGTTCCTTTTCCTATACCTCTTGTATATGTCAAGTAGTTTTCGTTCAACAAGTTGGTTCTAGATGTATTCTCTAAATAGGCGCCTCCTAGTGACAATAAGAAAGTTTGAGGTTTGAAATAAGACTCTGTTGCATTTTGAGTTCTATATCCCACCGTTGTTTTGAAGTTCAAACCTTCAACTATTTTAAAGTCTGCATACAAGTTTGTTCTTGCGTTGTCAGTTCTTGTGTCATTAGATATTTGCGTTGCAACTGCCCAAGGATTTTCGATAGCATCTCCTACAGTATTTTGTGCAAAATCTCCATTGCTGTCAAATCTAGAGACATCAGGTGCAAATCTAAATGCCAAGGCAACAACATCATCACCACCACCATTTACAGATCCAATTGCATCACTACCTGTTGATTGAGTAGAAACACCTTGCTGATTACTTCTACTAGCAACGCTATTCAATCCAACATTCAATCTTTCGCCAACTTTAGCATCTACGTTAGCTAAGAACTGAACTTTATCAAATTCAGAGTTCACAACAATTCCTTGTTGATCAAAGTAAGTACCTGATATGTAGTAGTTTACATTCTCACTACCGCCAGAAATTGCCATTTGATGGTTTTGTGTATGACCACTTCTGTAAATTTCATCTTGCCAGTCTGTATTAGCTGTTCCTTGAACGTATGGATCATCACCTGCATTAGCACGAATATCGTTTTGATATCTAGCAAATTGATTAGCATTTAGCAAGTCCAACCTATTAGTCGTTTCCTGAGTAGAATAACTAGAGTTAATCTCTAATGTTGGCTTTCCGGACTTACCTTTTTTAGTTGTAACTAATATAACTCCACCTGATCCTCTAGATCCATAGATTGCAGTTGCAGATGCATCTTTTAATATCTCTATTGATTCGATATCGTTTTGCTGTGGAAATGAAGCACCAACAAAACCATCAACAACAACTAGTGGATCACTACTAGCATTAAGTGAAGAACTTCCTCTGACTCGTATAGAGACAGGTGCACCTGGCTCACCACCATTCTGTGTCTGCACTTGAACTCCAGCTGCTCGACCTTGTAATGCTTGTCCAGCATTCAATAATGGAAATGCTTGCAGTTCTTCTGAACTTACAGAAGATACACTACCAGTAACATCACTTTTCTTAACTGTACCGTAGCCTATCACGACTACCTCGTCGATCACCTCTGCATCCACACCCATCGTCACATTAATATTGGATTGGCCATTCACAGGTATGAGTTTTGTTTCATAACCTACATATGACACTTCTAATACTGAATTAGGATCAGCATCTAAGCTAAAACTACCATCAACATCAGTAATTGTACCAATAGTGGCACCTTGAACGGTAACAGTTACACCAATTAATGGCTCACCGATTTCGTCCATAATTTTTCCGCTGATCGTCTGTTGTGCATTTGCACTAAACGAGACCAAGCAGATAAATAGAGCACAAATTGACATAGCTCTACTAGTTTGTCCCATAAAATTTTTAAACAAATAATTCATCATAACATTTTAAAATATAAGAGTTTTTTCAGGAGGATTTTGATCATACCATCTTCATCAAGTCAAGTTAGTCCTTCGTTAAGGCTGTTTTCTCTTTTGGTATAAATGACCAATTTTTGATGACAAAAAGAGATATCTTTTTCACACTTTTAAATGGTTAACTTTTCGTCTTTATTGAGCAAATAATCAAACCCTCAATTGGTTACCCAATTTAAAACAATACAAATTGCTAGCCAAATAAATCTCTAATATTTCTTATAAAACCTTAATAAATGCAAGGTAGAAAGTCCGAAATCCCAAAAATAAAATCCCGAAAGGACCTTTTTGCACCTTAAAAGCAAATAAGTGGTATAATTGGACTCAAGTAAACCATTTTAGAAGGGATACATTCTTTTAAGATTATGACTAACTTTCTCTGGAAGACTACTTCTTCTTCATTCTTGATTTGGATATGAATCAATGTGTAAAATCTGCTGGAACGTCTAAGTTGTCACAAAGAAAAAGGGAATGTCTAGTTATAGACATTCCCTAATTATTACGTCGAAACTTACGTTTCTTCTATATTCTTATTGGTTAAGAATTTAGCTTACTCATCTTCCAATACAGTTGCATCCATTGAGTTTGGATGGTATGGAGAATCAGCATTTACATCTGGATCTAAATTATCTCCAGCAGTTCTAGCTTGGAAATCATCTTCAAATACAACAACCTCAGCTCCTGAATCTGAAGAATAAATCACGATATCATCAACGTGAAACTGTCCATCGCTAATAGTTGAGTTAGAAGCATACTTCCATTGGAAGTTATGAGCACCATTGATAACAGCAGCTAAGTGACCAGGAACATCTCCATCACCACCGTTTGTAGTACTTACAGCATCTGTAATGATTGTTTGCCCGTCAATAGATAATGAGAATGTTGGAGCAGTTACGCCATTAGCAGCCCAACTTACCTCAATAGGAACCCATACACCAACTAATCCTACAGGGAAGTTAGAAGCTGCAATAGTTTCATCTGATGCACCCTCTCTCCATTCGTGAGGAACTTCGTCTTTTAGTCTCACTTCAACAAGAGCAAAATCTCCAGTTGTAGACGATCCTGAAACATTGATAAATCCATCTTGGATATCCATATCTACTGGCCCTGCAGCAACTCTGTAGTTAAATGTTACTCTTCCTGTTTGGATTGAATCTGTAAGATATCTAAGCTCACCAGTATCATCATCTGTTGAATCTGAGATAGAAGCATATCTGTTCTTAGGAGCAGTAACTTCAATAGTCTCCATTGTTGAATTAGATACACCATCAGTAGCTGTTACAGTTAATACTACGTCATAAGTACCTTCTTCTGAGAAAGTATATGTTGGGCTTTCTTCCGTAGAAACTCCATCACCACCAAAATCCCAAGAAGATGTAAAGCTGTTGTCAGTAATTCCATTAACAACTGAAGAGTTAGTGAATGTGTAAGTCAAAGAATTAACTGCATCAACTTGTGATGAGAAATTAGCAATAACTTGTGACAAATCTGTACCTCCAGATCCACCATCATCGTCATCATCACAAGATGTGATAATTGCAAATGACAAGAACAAGGACATCATTAAAAAGACATTCTTATTTAGAATGCTAAATACATTTTTCATGTTTAAATAGTTTTTTACCGTTTACTAAAAGTTATTATTAAAAATTATTGTTCGTTGTTCTAATATAGCGTGCAACATTAAAGCAACTTTTCTCTTTTATGGGTGATAAATCTTACTGAATTCAGTAACAGCTTGGAGGTGTTCTTGCATTGCTACAATAGCTCCATCAGCATCTTGATCAACTATAGTTTTCAATATTTTCTGATGCTCTAATATTGTCTTGTAGTTATTTTCTTCGTTGTGATACTTGAGATTGATGAAACTGCTTACTATATCAGGTGTAATCGTTATCATGAATGACTTTAACACAGAATTACCACTTGCTTCTGCAATCTTCACGTGAAAAAGCAGATCCTCCTCTATGGCTGTTTCTCCGTTGACCAACTTCGCTTCATGACTTTTCAGTGCAGCAGCAAGATGGTCAATATCTTCACTTGTTCTATTAATAGCCGCAAGTCTTATCGTTTCTTTTTCTAATAGACACCGAGTGTGGACTAGTGAAGCGAAATCATGTTTGTCAATCTTTAAGATATTAGTGATGAGACCTTCAAGTGCTACAATGCCTATACCAGTAACTGTTGTTCCGCTTTGAGGTTGGACTTTAACTACCCCGTAGAATTGCAATTTGTTGATTGCTTCTCGAACTTGACTCCGGCTTACACCGAAATGTTCAGCGAGTTTCCTCTCAGGTGGAAGCTTCTCACCTGGCTGAATACTGCCTGAGCTGATCAACTCTCTTATTTGGGAGATAATCACATCCACAGGATTATTGGCCTGTATTTTAGTTAAGTTCTCTAACATTGTTGGACAGCAAAAGCTGATTACCCAATAATTGGTCAACCAAATATAAAAACTAATCTTTGGTTTTTAGGCATAAAAAGATTTTATCCTTTACATCATATCCGAAATTTATTTGCGTAACTGTACAGAATACACTTGTAAACGTAAAATGAGCCTTTCTTGCAGCGACTTTTTCAGATAACAAGTTCAAGCTTGCAAGATATTTTTACAAACCCAAACTAAAGAATATAATTAATTGATAACTATATCTCTACACAACATACAATTAACTAATCTGTCAGAACAGACCATTCAAATAACAACATTTTGGCACAACAAAACCATCACTATCAATAGTCATTGGTCATTAAACTATAGCCCAATAAAATTTGGTGAGGAGAAAAATAAAATTTTCGACTAAATTGACTCTGAAGCACTTATTGAGCATTATTAAACAAAGAGTCTAATTAATTAATGTTGTAGTATCTTTATCGCAGTATGGTGAAATTACACCTACCACAAGTGAAAATATGCTTCATTACCAAACATATGAATTAGATCCTAAAGCAGACTGGGTGACGTTTATCCATGGCGCTGGTGGTAGCAGTAGTATTTGGTTTAAGCAAATAAGAGATTTTAAGCAACATTTCAATGTCCTACTAGTAGATCTACGAGGTCATGGTAAGTCAAAAGACCACCTTTACAACAAACTGAAGAGATACAACTTCCAAATTATAGGAGACGAAGTGATCGAAGTCCTCAATCACCTTAGTATCACTCGGACCCATTTTATTGGTATTTCATTAGGTACTGTTATCGTAAGAGAAATTTCAGATCGCTATCCTGAGCTTACACAAAGTATGATTATGGGTGGAGCCGTGATGCAACTCAACCTGAAAAGCCAGATTTTAATGAAGATGGGAAATGCCCTAAAGTCTATTCTTCCGTATCTTTTTCTATATAAGTTGCTGGCATTTGTGACGATGCCCAAGAAGAATCACAGAGAATCTCGTATCCTGTTTGTCAATGAAGCTAAGAAGCTTTATCAAAAGGAATTTATTCGATGGTTTGCACTTGCATCAACAATTTCACCTTTGCTGAAGCTATTTAGAATACATGACAGTGGTATCCCTACCCTATACATTATGGGAGCAGAGGATCATATGTTTCTTCATTCCATCACCAAGCTTGTAAAGAATCATCTATCAAGTCAACTATTCATCATTCCAGAATGCGGGCATGTTGTCAATGTTGAGCAACCGGAGATCTTTAATGCTCAATCGATAAAATTTTTAAAAGCTTTATAGGATAGAAGGTGACTCAAAAAAATAGGATTTCACAATTAGATAAACTTAGTAATTTTGGGGCTAATCAAATGTCCTGAATCACCGAATAATTGAAGACATCACCAATAGAACTTACTAAAAAGTGGATTTCCAACTTTGTGATTCATCACAATATGTGTCCATTTGCTCAGTTCCCTTTTAATCAAGATGCGATCTATTATTCTGAGTTAGATGATCAATCAATTCCACAATATCTTGAAGCACTCTTTCTAGATTGTAAGCTTATCACTAACTCCGGACAATTCTCAACAGGATTTGCCATATTCAATTCCTCGGCTGTCAATTTTGATTTATTACTAGATATCAAGATGTTAGCCTCAGATTTATTAGAACAATCTGAATTAGCTGGAGTCTTTCAGTTGGTTCCATTTCACCCGCAATTTAGATTCCAAGATTCTGATGCTGAGAATCCATTGAATAGAGTCAATCAATCACCTTATGCGATGCTGCATATCTTAGCTGAAGATGATGTTACAAGAGCTAAAAAAGAATATGGTGATACACAACGGATTCTAACTAATAATCAAGATACTCTACAGAGACTAGGTGACGAGGTAGAGCCTGAAAATTAGTTACTGTTTGAACAATTTTGGTGATTTCATAATTATTAGAGAGCACAATAGCTTAACAAACAATAACAATTATGAAATACATACTTCTTATTTCCGCAATCTGTGTTTTAGGTGCTTGTGCTAAATTTCCTTCTGGATTATCTGCTAACAACAATGAAGTGAAATCTCAACCAAGCAAGGTCTCTTTTACCTTGAGAAATGCTTCGGATAGTTCTATTCCATTACTTATACCAGGCGTCATGAATCCTAATCTGTCACCAAACTCTGACAGTGGTGTTACACTTAAGATAGGTCAAGAAATATTATTCAGGAAAAATCTGAAGACTAGAGTACTCTTAGTAGTAGATGAGTCAATTGAGCAAGGTAGCGTTGTGGTAATATCGCAGATATATGCTGATGCTGTTGCTGATCTTGAATAAACCTAGGTGTGAGAGTTAGCCTAGGTGTTAATCATCAAGTAATTCTCTTCTACCGCTCCAAACTGGAGATTAAACTTTCTTACTCCAGGTAATGAACTACCAAAGAAATCGAAAATCAGTTTCTTGCCACAGAATTTGTTAATGATAGCATCCAACCTAACTGCATTTGCAGATAATGTTCTTCCAAGTTCACTAGTTACACCTATCAAACTGATGACCCTAGTTGGTGTCGTCAGACAAACAGCGGTTGTGAGGAGCTCTTGATCTTTTCTGACGCTGATTATTTGCAGTATATTCTGTTGCTGACAAACAGCCAGTAAGCGCTTGAACATTGTCCATTGCTTAAGAATTGGCTTAGTCTCTGGATAGGTAGTTGTGCGATAATCGTCTAAAAACCTATCTATATCAGTATGCATCTCTATCTCCATATCAGATGAATTTTGCCTTATTTCTCTTCGTCGATTCTTACCATAGCCAGCTCTTATACTGTCAATATCCCTAGAGATATTTACCGTTTGGCTAGACCGTAATTCTACTTTTTTAACCAGATTGGATATCCCTTCAATGTTTGGCAACATCAAATGAGAATTGGGAAATTGTTGAGAGATATACTTGACTATACCAGTATAAATTCCTGCATCACCAACACTTCCTAAAGGACCAAAATATTGACTCAGAAATGGTTGATAGACTCTCGTCTGATAGAGATATTTACGATGATAAGGTAACGGTATTATTGTTTCATAATCCCCTATCACTAGAGCTTTCCATTTACCTTGAGTGAGTGCATCTAGATACCAAGTATAGGCATAAGGCTTACCGTCTGCACACTTCTCTACAATGCGGTTCCATACTTGATCGTCAATATCCGATCTAGAAATCTCTTTGAATTTATGTTGGATCAATCTGTTGGGTCTATTTTCTTTTTTGGTACTAGGATGTAGGATCTAATCCCATAAGCAACGCATGTGGCAACAAATAGCTTTATCATTGCTCCAGGTAAAAATGGCTCAATCCCATAAGTCCATACATCTTCCCAAGTATTGAACATCCTTAGTCTTAAACCTCCAACTACAAGGATAATGATTGTAGCGACTATCATAAACTGAAAAATCTCTTTGATGTCGGCTACAGAATTATCAATCAGAAGATTGGTGACGATAGCACAGATCAAAAATCCAATTAGAAAACCTCCAGAGGACCCAGTGATCGCCTCAAGTCCTGATGCACCATCAGCGAAGACAGGTAGACCTAGTGTGCCGACAACTAAATAGATAAAGATAGCAATGCCACCATCCTTCCACCCAAGTAAGTAAGCAATCAATAACACAGCTAAGCTCTGTCCTGTGACTGGAATCTCGTCAAAAGACTGAGGCAGTGGCAGCGTATATCTTGCCATAATTGACAAGAACAAAACTGAAACTATAATTGTAACTATTCTGGTATTTAATGGAGCCTGCACAGGTTAAAGATAGACGGTTTTGGGGAAGGAGGAATTGGTTTCGACAAAATGTATAACTTCGTAATCATAATAAAACCTATTAATAATGAAAGTGTATTTACAACTGATATTGGCTCTATGCTTGATATCTACAGTGGCTGTCTCGCAGTCTACAGAACATAGTGTCTACGATTTTGGTAAAATGTGGACGTTTGAACAACCACCTATTAAGCAGTTTCAAGACCAATATGGCATCAATGCTGATGAAGAATGGTTTGAAGATGTCAGACTATCTGCATTAAAGTTTGCAAGCTGGTGTAGTGCTTCATTTGTCTCTCCAGATGGATTGATTATGACCAACCACCATTGTAGTAGAGATGAAGCAATAAAACTCCAATCTGCAGGAGAAAACTTCGATAAGGCAGGCTTTGTAGCGGCTGGATTGGGAGATGAAAGGCAACTTGAAGGATTATTCGTAGAACAATTAATCCAAGTCGAGGATATTACTGATAGGGTTCTTGCTGCAGGAAGCTCAGCTGCTGACAGTGAAAGAATGGCGATGATCAATAGTGAAATAGAAAAAGTCCAACTAGAATATGAAAGCAATTCTGATTGGGCTGGACTTAGGCTACAAGTTGTTTCGTTCTATTCTGGAGGTAGATATTCTCTGTATGGATACAAAAAGTATGAAGACATCAGACTCGTATTCATTCCAGAAAATGATCTTGGATTCTATGGTGGAGACCCTGACAACTTTACGTATCCAAGATACAATCTTGACTGCACATTCTGGAGGGCATATGGTGACGATGGGAAGCCCTTAGACACATCTGAGCATTACTTTAAGTTCAATCCGGAAGGCGCTGCTGAAGGAGAGCCAGTATTCGTAATTGGTAATCCTGGTAGGACAGAACGTTATCGTACTGTGGCTCAACTAGAATATGATAGAGATTACAGATATAAGCAACTTCTTAGTTTTTTGACTCATAGAAGAGACAATATGCAGGTAGAGTATGATGCAATGGTCAAAAACCCAAGCAAAGAAGGAGAAGCTCAAGTATTGCTTGGGACGATTAATAACTTATCCAATGGTATCAAAGCTTACTCAGGCATCCTGGGTGGATTGCACGACCCAATCCTAATGGGACGTAAGATTGCTATGGAAGAAGAAATCAAGAGTAAGTCTCCAGGTATCAATTATTGGGATGATCTAGAAGAAGACTATGCTGCCCTCCTTCCAGATGCTTGGGCCATAACCCACCTAGCACCGTCTGCTATGAGAGGTAAGGTTCTGACTATTATGCACGATATCGCTAATTATGATGCGATGGTTCAAGGTGAAGCTGCAGAAGCTGAGCTTGATGAAGCAAGACAAAAAATCAATGACGATGTTGTTGGATTTGACAAAACGAAGGAAAGAGTCCTATTCAGTATGTTGATGGATGAGATAGAAGCCGATATTTACTCTGGCGATATGACCTTAAGTAAGATGCTCAATGGCAAAACTAAGGCACAATTCATTGATGCTGTGATGAGTAGTGAGGTATTTGATACTGCAGCTAGGGAAAAGTGCTTTGGTAGTAAAAACAAATATCAAAAATCTAAAGATGCCTTGACGAATGCATCATTGATTGTCGGATCAAGGTACAATAAGGCGGGGATGAACTTCCAAGCAAGTTCTGGCGAAAGAAGAGCACTAGAGTCCAAAATAGCTAATCAAGTATTCAATGTATACGGTACTGATCTTCCACCAGATGCAACCTTCACTCTCAGAATCAGTGATGGAGTCGTGAAAGGATATGAGTACAATGGTACAGTTGCACCAGCACATACAACATACTACGGGATGTATGACAGACACTTTTCTAATGGAGAAGTATTTCCTTGGTCGCTTCCAGATAGATGGTTGAACCCATCTCTAGAGCTATTGAAGTCTCCTATGAACTTCGTATCTACGAATGACATCATTGGTGGAAATAGTGGAAGTGCTATTATCAATGCTAAAGGTGAAGCTGTAGGGTTAATTTTTGATGGTAATATCGAATCGCTTCCTGGAAATTTCATATTTGACCAAGAGTATAATAGAGCTGTATCTGTGCATGCAGGCGGAATCTACGCAGCACTAAAGTATATCTATAAAGCTGATAGACTAGTAGAGGAATTGGGTAAGTAATGAGTTTTGTCGAACGCGATTCAATTGCGGTATTATTGACCATATTCATAATGAACTGACCCAGCTTTGAGGGCCAATATAATATCAACGTTATAGTAAGCAAGTCAATATTGACTTGCTTACTATAACTTATTTGATTACCCCAGATTCACTACTGCATATTCCATCATATCACTCTTCCAAAAAGATAATCCCTCGTACTTAATACCATTCTTGCTCCGGTATTCATTTATATAGGTGATCAGTTTTTCGTGCTTATTTATAAATACATCTAGAACCTTAGAGAACTTCGCGACTCTATCAATATCAAGCGTATGAAGAGGTGCAGCACTTTTTACAGCCCTCAACATAATGGATAGCTGAGGATAAGTGACATAAAAGTACTTATCAGGACTCGTCATCGTGAGATAAAACAGTACCATCCGTCTATCCTCGTGATAGTGGAGAGGGAGTTTTTGTTCTCCTTTGTTATGTGAAGCAAGCAATGCATCCAGAGACATCAAAAATCTAGATACCCTTCCATCTACTTCTTTAGATTCATCAAGAAGGCTAATGAAAATACTTTTGATAAAGTCATGATCATCTTCAACAAATGCTAGTATTGCCTCCTTAGGGAAATATCCTTTATCCACCCAATATCTCTGAGAAATCTTACTTGTCAACGCGGCATCATACATCGTTCCAAAGTCATCTGAAGCTGCCTTCCACTTGCTATCCAAGTTCAGATAATTATCATCTAAGATATCTACTGCAACAGGTGTACGTCCAGCGAGTAAGGCTTGATAGTAGTCATCTATAATCGCATTAATCAAATCAACTTTCATAGTTGGAATTTTGAAGGTTATAAGCTACCAAGCCGGTGGGATAGGTTTGTTATTGAGTACAGATTCGATACGTTCGATGACATCTTGTGTAAGAGGCTCTTTGTCTAATGTATCTAGGTTTTCTTCCAACTGACTGGTCTTAGAAGCACCTAGTATTACTGTGGAAACATTCGGATTATCAAGACACCATCTGAGGGCCAATTGTGGTAGACTATAGTCAATCTCCTGTGCTATTACATTCAATTCTTTGGCCATATTAATACGATCTGGAGTAAGCGACCTATCCTTGAGCCAATCAAGTTCTTCTCTTGTTAATCGTGCATCATCAGGCACTTTATCAAAGTACTTAGTTGTCAATAGCCCAGAAGCTAATGGTGACCATATAGTCGTCCCTAATCCGACTGTGGAGTATAACTTACTATACTCGACCTCTATCTTCTCTCTATGGAACATATTGTACTGAGGTTGCTCCATAACAGGACCAATCAAGCCATACTTCTCTGCTATCATATGCGCCTCCATAACTTCCAGCGCTGACCATTCTGATGTACCCCAATAGAGAATCTTACCTTGCTGTATAAGATGATTCATAGTCCTGACAGTCTCATGCATAGGGACTTTCTTATCAGGACGATGACAGAAAAATAAATCTAGGTAGTCTACCTGTAATCTCGTCAGTGCAGCATGACAAGCTTCAACAATGTGCTTTCTGCTCAGACCAGTTTGGTTAGGTTTCTTGCGACCATCACCGAAGTAAACCTTAGAAGAAATGAGGTAGGACGTTCGATCCCAATTCAACTTCTTCAATATCTTACCCATGACTATTTCGGATTGACCATTGGCATAAATCTCGGCATTATCAAAGAAGTTGACTCCCCTATCATATGCAATCTGCATCAGTCGTTCTGAAATGTCATCACCAATCTGATTACCAAATGTAATCCAACTCCCGAATGACAATTCACTTACTTGTACCCCAGACTTTCCTAGGTATCGATATTCCATTGTTAAATAATTTTAATTACATCATTAATATCAATGAGATTGTCAAAGAAACAAGAATATATCTTGTCAGTTTATATTGCTCCTATCTAATTCATAATTTGCCTATAACTTGCAATAAATTCAGGACAATATTCACAACAATTGTGGCATTAGTGAATTGTATTCCTTTGGTCATTATGCATAAAACATACTATGAGGTTATTTAATACGATTATCCTTCTCTGTGCACTTATCACATTTGGCAATAGCCAGACGGGAATCATCAAAGGACTTGCCACAGATGGACTCACTAATGAACCCATCATCTTTGCCAATATCATCTTGGTGGGCACCTCAGTTGGAACAACTACGGATGAAGTGGGAAACTATGAGTTCCTAGGCTTAGAACCAGGAGTATATGATGTACAAATCTCCTACATTGGTTATGAGACATTGACTATCACTGAGCAGCAAGTACAGAACAATCGACCTACAACTGTCAACTTCCTGATGGAACTAGATACCGAGACTCTTGATGAAGTCACAATCAAGGCTGATGCCTTCAAAAAACCAGTCGAAAGTCCTGTATCACTTAGAACAATCGGTGTGACAGAGATCAAGCGTAGGCCTGGTGGCAATAGAGATATCAGTCGAGTTATCCAATCTCTACCTGGGGTGACATCAACTGCATCGTTCAGAAACGACCTCATTATCCGAGGTGGATCACCCAATGAAAACCGCTTCTACCTTGATGATGTAGAGGTGCCCAACATTAATCACTTTGCAACACAAGGGGCATCAGGAGGACCAGCTGGAATCATTAATGTGGACTTTGTGAGAGAGGTCGATTTCTATAGTGGTGCTTTTCCAGCAAATAGAGGGAATTCTCTAAGTTCGGTCTTTCAATTTAAACAAAAAGATGGCCGAACAGATAGACTAGGTGCTACTGCAACTCTCGGTGCAACAGATGTAGGTGTATCTCTTGAAGGACCAATTGGAGAAAAAACAACATTCTTATTATCCGCTCGTAGATCCTACTTACAATTCTTATTTGAAGCTATCGGACTTCCCTTTCTTCCAATCTACAATGACTTTCAAGCTAAGGTCAAGTACAAGCCTAATAACAAGGAAGAATGGACATTTATCGGCCTTGGTGCTATAGATAATTTTGAATTGAATTTGGACGCAGATCCAACAGAATCCAATCGGTTTATCCTGGATAACATACCGGTCAATAATCAATGGAACTATACTAATGGGTTAGTCTACAAACGGTATAATGATACTGGATTTACCACATTTGTCTTGAGCAGAAATATGTTGAATAATACAGCAACTAAGTACTTCCAAAATGACAATAGCACTGAGGAAAATCTTCTACTCGACTACCGATCTCAAGAGATTGAAAACAAATTGAGGATAGAACGATCTCAGAGAATAGGCACTTACAAATTGCTGTATGGTATCGGTACGGAGTATGTCAAATACAACAATCAAACGTTGAATAAAATCTTTACTGATGAAGGGCCTCTTGACATTAACTTTACCTCAGAACTAGACTTCGTGAAGTATTATGGATTTGGTCAGATCAGTAAGGAACTACTTGGTAGTCGATTGACAATATCAGCTGGACTGAGAATAGATGGCAATTCATACTCGGATGAAATGTCAAATCCTCTCAGACAATTCTCACCAAGAGGATCGGCTAGTTACGCAATAAATGAGTCGTGGTCAATAAATGCCAATATCGGAAGTTATACTCAGTTGCCAGCGTACACAGTTCTTGGATACCAAGAAGATAACATCTTGGTGAACAAAGAAAACGATATCAAATTCATCAGGGCGAATCACGCTGTTGCTGGAGTAGAATGGAATACTGGACAATCAAGTCGGATTACATTGGAAGGATATTACAAGACTTATAGTGACTATCCATTCTTACTTAGAGATAGTATTTCTTTAGCTAATCTTGGTGGAGACTTCGGAGTAGTGGGTAATGAACCGGCTGAGAGCACGAGCATAGGTCGGACGTATGGGATGGAATTTTTATTTCAGCAGAGACTGTACAAAGGATTCTATGGTATCCTCGCCTATACAGTTGGGTGGAGTGAGTTTCAAGATAAGAATGGAATATATCGACCTAGTGCTTGGGATAGTCGGCACATCGTGAATGCAACTTTAGGTAAGCAATTTGGTAAGAATTGGGAGGCGGGTATTAATATCAGAGCTCAATCTGCACTACCGACTACTCCAGCAGATCCAGATGCAGATCTAGTCTTGAATTGGGACTTAACGAACTTTGCAAGACCTGACTTCGATCAACTCAATAGTGAAAGAGGAGACCCATTTGTAGCTTTAGATTTTAGGATTGATAAGAAGTGGTTCTATGACAAGTGGTCTCTCAACTTGTTTTTTGACCTACAGAATTTTGTGCTTTCTAATGCAACAAGTAATACACTGATACTCGATAGACCATTGGATGATGATGGATTTCCAATAGGTGATGGAGTTATTGTTAATCCATTTGATCCAATTGAGGACCAGCGTTACTTGCTTAAGAACATTAGTGATAGCGCTGTTGCAACAACACCATCTATCGGTGTGGTGATTAGCATCTAAATCATTTACATTTCATTAGTATAAATAACAAATCGTTAAGGTGAACTTTAGCTCTCTCCATCGGTATTACCTATATCTTTGATAGTAAGAAGGAGTAGTTTTGCACCTCATAAAAATTAATACATTGTTGAAAACCCTATTCTCAATTATATTCGCGAGCATCTCTATCCTATGTTATGCACAAGAGAATCCAACTATTACCTACCAAGGAAAGGTCGTGGATGCGTCTACAGAAGAGCCAGTATCATTCGCCAATGTCGCTCTTTACCAAAAAGGTGAAAATGTATTTATCACTGGGGGAACTACTGATTTGGATGGTCTATTTTCCTTTGAAGCTACAGAAACGGACATCTTTGTTGAGATAGACTTTATCGGGTATGCGACTCAGAAAATTTCCGAATATGAGCTCAATGAGTCCAATGGGTTATTCGGCATTATAAAGATGGCTGAAGAAGGTGAAATGCTTAATGAAGTATTGGTCACAGCAGATCGATCAACAACAGAATTCAAGACTGATAGAAGAATATTCAATGTAGGAACAGACCTGACATCGTCAGGAGCTAGTGCCTTGGAGGTGCTTAACAATGTACCATCAGTCAATGTCGATATAGAAGGTGCTATAACTTTAAGAGGAAGTAGTGGTGTTCAAGTCCTTATCAATGGAAAACCTTCTGTACTTGCAGATGAAGAATCCGGTGCATTAGGAAATATCACTGCAGAAATGATTGAAAAGGTTGAAGTCATAACTAACCCATCTGCCAAATATGAAGCGGAAGGTACTTCTGGAATTATCAATATTGTCTTAAAGAAAAATGAAAAAAAGGCTCTCAACGGATCTATCTCGGTCAATGTCGGTACACCAGCTAACAATAGTGTAGGAGTAAGTCTGAATAAACGAACAGAGAAATTCAATCTATTCACTCAACTAGGTGTAGGTCATAAGGACAGAGTATATGATACGGAGAATCGTAACCTAGATTTTGTAAGTGGTAGAGAACTTCTATCGATAGGTGATGAGGCACGAAATGAAACCTACTACAATATCATCCTTGGTTCAGATTACTACATCAATCCTAAAAATGTTATCACTCTATCCGGTAGCTTCACTTTCGAAAGTGAGGACCAACCTTCATTTACCGAGTTCACTTTACTAGATGGATTTAACTCTGCAGCTTGGCAGCGAAATGAAACAACGACAGCGGATAACCCAAAGCTTCAATATGAATTCCACTATAAAAAAGAATTTGACGATAATAAAGATCATAGTCTTGACTTTAGTGCTATCGGTAATTACTTTGGAAAAGAACAATCGTCTGTCTTTACAGAATCACTACTTAGTGGATCTGTAAACTTGACTAATCAATTGACGGCTACCACATTTGATGAGGGTAAGTTCACTTTCAATCTTGACTACACTAAACCATTTAGTGAGTATTGGACACTTGAAGCAGGAGCTCAATATGTAGATAATACTGTAACAAATGACTACAGTGTCGAAGATGAAATCAATGGGGAATTTGTCATTAACGAAGGATTGACTAATGAATTTATCTATGAGCAAGATGTGCTAGGTCTCTATACAACCGGCGCATACGAAGGACCAGTCTGGGGCTTAAAAGTCGGACTCAGAGCAGAGAACACAGACCTTAATACTCTACTTGTCAATACAGAGGAAAGAAATAGTCGAAGCTTTCTTGACTGGTTTCCATCCGCTCACACTTCTTACAAGCTGAATCAACATATCTCATTTCAGGGTGGATATAGTCGTAGAATTTATAGACCTAGGCTATGGGATCTCAACCCATTCTTCAACATTAGAAACAACTTTTCATTCAGAGCTGGTAATCCAAACTTGGATCCAGAATATACAGATTCATATGAGGTGAGTACTGTATTTATTTATGATAAGATCTCATTCAATATTAATGTCTACCGCAGATTTACAACTGAGAAGATAGAACGTGTCACTACCTCTGCAGACAACATCGCTGTCACTGCACCATCGAACATTGGTACCGCCGATACCAAAGGAATCGAATATAACTTCAAGTATATCCCAATTAAAAAATTGGTCATTAATGGTGACTTCAACTACAATTTCTTCACAAGAGAGGGTTCTTTCAATGATCAATCATTTGACTTTAGTAATGATCAATTCAATATCAAGTTGAATGCAAGAGTGAAGCTCAATAAGAAATTCGAATTTGAGTTGACTGGTCGCCACGACTCGGACGTAGAGACCGTACAAGGTACACGATCGGGTAACACTTATATGGACTTCGGTACACGATATAAAATCCTCAAGGGTAAGATTATCTTCAACCTAAGTATCAGAGATGCTTTCGCATCAAGAGTCAGAGAATCATTCGTTTTCCAAGATGCATTTGAGTCATACAGCTTTAGGCAAATAGGAAGATTTGTCACATTCGGAGTTAGCTATGGATTTGGAAAGGGTGAGGCGATGCAGTATGGCGGTGGCGGAAGAAGAAGGTAAATTAAATTTTAGATTTCGCCTAAGCTCACTATCAATTCTTACTTGACTTAGTCTCACACTTCAATATAAGACTTAGATCGTTCATACCTAAACACTTCAGCTATGACCTTGTCATAGGCCTCTATCGTTTTTGTCTTTTTGATATTCTTGATTATCCTAGCAGTATTGTCAAATCTCTGTGCAAAGTATTCCCAGTAGGATAACAACTTTCTGATGATTGCCTTATCTCCCGTAAGTTTATCAGAATACTCTGTAAAAAGTCTATCGTGAAACTTACTGAATCGGTCTATTCTATCTTCTGGGTAGTCCGTAGCATCTTCTTTAATCATCATTGGCAAGTATGGATCTGCAATCAAGCCTCGACCTATCATCCAATGATCAATCATCGGGAAGCGATTAGTCATCTCTCTATATCGAGCGACAGATGTAATATCTCCATTGAAGTACAAAGTCTGATCGGTGCTGTCAACACATCTTTGAAAACTCTCAAGGTCTACCCCACCAACATATAATTGCTTTCCGATCCTAGCGTGGATACCGATGTTTTTTATAGGATACTTGGCTAAGACTGGGAATACATCTAAGATTTCAGATGCATCTTCATACCCCATTCGCATCTTCATAGAGACTGTGATGCTAGAGTTACTGTGGACAATGTCTAATATGCCATCTATCCGATCTGGATCACTGATAAGACCTGAGCCAAGACACTTATTCGTCACCATTGGGTATGGACAACCTAGATTCCAATTGAGTTCATTATAGCCTAGACTCTGTACGTAGTCCGAAACGAACAAGAATTCTTCAGCACTATTAGTCATCACTTGAGGAATCACATTGATTGTCGTATTATTCTTGACTTGTAAGTCTTTTTGATAACCAGGCTTTATGACCTTTTTACCATTGAGTCTGATGTACGGTGCATAGTAAAGATCCACTCCACCATAATACTTTTGGTGAGCATTGCGGAAACGGTAATCAGTAAATCCTTGTAACGGTGATGAGACTATGTATGGGGGCATCGTGACAAAGATAAGGAGTTAAGAGTATTTCAGCACAAGCACTTGCTTATCTATTCTCTTGAAGTGACTCATCAATAGACTATCAGAATTTTTTATTTGTCAAAGAGCTGTAGTTGAATACTTTTATTTATATCTGCATCATCGGGCAACTGATTTGATAGAGTATTCATATTAACCATAATTGATGAGATTGTTTCGAACAAACACATTTAGACAATGTATCAACCTGTGTTAGAAATTGATAACAAACGAATACTTTTGAGTCAATCATATTTGACTACGATTAAAAAATAATACTATGAAACACATACTTTTTTCAATCATTGCATTGTGGCTTGCCGCATCGACTGGATTTTCTCAGTCCATTGATGATAATTTTTTCAATGAAGCTGACCAATTTCTCAAGACATCTGTGAAGGATGGAAGAGTCAACTATGCAGCTCTTCAAAATAGCTCAGATCTTGCGAGCCTGATTGATCAAATCGTCAATGCAGATGTCTCTGGATTGGATAATGAAACTCTAAAAGCATTTTATATCAATGCTTACAACCTACATGTAATTAACAAGGTGACGGATGTATACCCTATCAAATCAATATTAAAAAATCCAGGTTTCTTCAAGTCAGACGAAGTAGAAGTTGCTAATACCATAATGACTCTAAATTCACTTGAGAAGGACAAATTACTAAGCGCTTACGATGATCCTAGATTTCACTTTGTCTTAGTATGTGGAGCTCTCGGATGTCCACCTATTACAGATTTTGCTTACACACCGAGTAAGCTTGAAGATCAATTAGATGTACAGACTAGAGCTGCACTAAATGACCCCAACTTCATAAAAGTTGAAGATAAAAATGTTGGTTTATCACAAATATTCAAGTGGTATATGGCAGAGTTTGGCAAGAGCCAACCGGCTGTAATTACCTATATCAATCAATATAGAGAGACTCCAATTGATACAGGAAGCAAGGTGGATTACTACAACTATGATTGGTCACTGAACGATACAAGTCAGACTTCAGCTAATACTCTCAGCCCCAATAAAAGTCAATCTTCTAATGCCTTTAGATATGTTGTTTCATCAACAATTGCGAAAGGATCGGCAGAATTAAAACTCTTCAATAATTTATATTCACAACAGACTGGCCAACCAGAACTTACAGATCGATCATCATTCTACACAGCAACGTTCACTGGCCTTTATGGATTGACTGATAGAATCAATGTCGGAGTACACGGGAGATATAGAAAGGTGAGAAATAACCCACTACCTTCTTCACCATTTTCAGCATTTGGAAGTGGAGGTGAAGGATCAGCTAGGTCAGGATTGACAGGTCTAGGACCAATGGTCAGAATTGCACCGGTCAAGCAATGGAGTAACTTCTCTATCCAAAGTTCATTCATCTTTGCAATCGGTGACGACCTACAAGGATCAAGTGGTACCCAACCATTTATCGAGTGGGACGGCCACATCTGGTGGACACAGATATTCAACGATTTTTCTATTGGAGACAAGTTTTCTCTGTTCACTGAATTAGATCTCTTTATCGAAGATATTGGTAATGAAGACGATGGCAGGACTAATCGAGTCTCCACACCTGTCACATTGATATTTAGCTACATACCTACGCCAAAAATCACACTCTATACACTAGCGAGTTATTCGCCATTGTGGAGACCTACAATAAGCACTCCTACGCAAGAAACCGAAATAGACTACTTTAGGCAATACGGACTAGGAGGTAAATACCAGTTTACACCAAAATTTGAAATCGAGCTTCTCTACACAGACTTTAGCAACAAGTTCTTGAATGGTATAGATGGTCAAGCCGAAACAATTAATCTAGGATTGAGAGTCAACATCTGATGAAGAACTAGATTCACCTTGAGTGACTGAAACAATCTTAATTACTGAGTCATCTACATTAAGATTTTGTAATCGAAGGTAGACACGCATTGTAGCAATCACGTCATCCTCACAATAGGCAGCGATTTTGTCAAGAGCAGTATCAGCATAGTAGACTTTATGTACATCTGCTCCTGACATCGTATCCTTGGGACTAGGAATCTGGAATGTATAGCACAGTGTAGCAAGAGAGGTATAGTTCTTATAATCACCAAACTTCCAATCTTGAAGTGTATCAATTAAGTGCTCTCTCTCCCACGGCTTAGCGTATCGGATATCGATGATAGCAGGTAACTTGATATTGTTTACTAGCATACGCCTACTGATAAATGGAATATCAAATTCGCGGATGTTATGTCCACAAAGACTATGGATTGACACATCATTATAGTATTGAGTCAACATCTGTGCAAACTCTTGAAGAACAACAGCCTCATCTTTATCGTAGAATGTCTTTAATCTGAATTCCCAAGTTTCACCGTTATCGGTCGTTGCCAAATACCCCACTGAGATACACACCACCTTGGAGAACTCAGCAAAGATGCCAGCCTTTTCAGAATACGTAATCCCATAATCCAAGTCTTCTTGGTTACGATAGAGTTGGTGAGATTTATGCTTCCACAACTCTTGACCTTGAGTATCAAGATCATAGAATTTCTCATAAAGACTCACAGACTCTACATCGAAGAATAAGATATGTTTTAGAGAATGTAATGAGGTGCTCATCAGGGTTTTTACGGATATGTTGGTGAATAGTACATCAATGTTTTACCGTAAATTACTAAAAAAGTCTCTAGTACCCCAATCATTCCGAGTTGTGCTACTTAAAAATGATATAACTTGGTCTAAAATAATCATCAGATATGTCAAAGTCAAATACAAGCTTCATTGCAATATTATCAGTTCTTCTCTTACTATTATTAGGTCTTGTAGGTTATCAATACTATCAGATTACTGAACTTAAGGATAGTCTATCTATCTCAAAATCCAAGATGATAGAGAATGAAAAAGTCCAAGCTGAACTAAACCAAGATTATCAGTCTGCCCTTGACAACTTAGAAGAATTAAGAGGGACTAACGCGGATCTCAATGCGCTAATCGATAATCAAAAAGCTGAACTTACTGCTCAGAAGAAAAAAGTCTCAGGACTTATCTGGACCAAAGGTGAACTTGATAAGGCAAGAGCAGAATTAGAAATATTTAGAACTCAAGCTGCTGGTTATGCAGCTCAAGTCAGAGAACTCTCAGCTAAGAATGCTGATCTTACACAGGTTAATACTCAGCTATCTGTCTCTAAGACACAACTAGAAACCGCAGTTGCTAATCAGACAGAAACAATCAATAGTCTCAATACAGAGAAGAAAGAACTCACTGAACTCAAAGCATCTATGGAAAAGAAAAATTCTTTTCTATCAGATAAGGTGTCTGTAGGACAAGTGGTAAAAGTCAATGACATCAATGTCAAAGCTTACAAGCTTCGAAATAATCGAGATGCTAAGGAAACAACTAGAGCTAAGAATACAGACTATCTCAATGCTTGTATCAAGACGGAGTCTAATCTTGTGGTGGAGCCTGGAGATGAGACATTCTACATTAGGCTAATCAGTCCTGGAGGTGAAACTATTTCAGATTCCTCAAAAGGTGCTGGAGTAGTCACGAATGTTGTTGACGATAGTGAGGTGAGATATACGATGTCTACTACCAATTCCTATAGCAATGAAGTCTTAGAGACTTGCATTGATTACGACCCTGGATATGTTCTACCTGCTGGAAACTATACAGTAGAAGCTTATAACAAAGGCTACCTTGTTGGATCTAGTAGTTTTTTCTTGAAGTAATTTTGGAATGAGCTTGAGCAAAGGTTGAAATTTATTTTTCTTCTTCCAATGTGCTCAAGTCTACTTTACGGTTAATCAGTGCCTCCAAAGCCTCAGTGAATTCAACTTTCATTTCTGGTGACATATTGGCTATTCTAGCATCACCATGACTTGCCTTGGCCAAATTGAATGCCTTGCTATTGACTTTCTTGCTTGGTATCACACGATTGGATGCCCAAGTATCCATCAGGCCATTTATGTACAGGAGGTCGTTGCCATCTTTATTGAGCCACTTCATCACGTCTTTAGCTAGACTATTATCGTAGACTGGATTGCTATCTTTAGGTGGAAATGATGCACTAGGATTTCTACCCAACTTATCCAACCATCGAGAATAACGCAATGTCTGAAAACCATAATATCCCATCTGCGTACTCGCTTGATAGTAATGAGCAGCGAAGAACTCATTAGTCTTATCATCGTAAAAGTCTAGTCCCACTACTTCAAGTAGATGCTCTATATAAGTATCCAAGTCTTTGTTATCTGGGATATCTTCGCATGGTGTCCCCCACTGCCATACAGAGAATGGATATTCAAGCATTGCATATTCATATGCCGTCTCCAAGTCTCCTAAATAATCAAACTCTAGTCCCTTACCCTTGACAAACCACTGGAGTCTATCTAGGACTTTATCCTTCTTCTTCAACATAAACTTTTGATAGGTGAAGATGTCTTTACGACATTCCTTAGTTCCGATAGTATCAAGAAACTTATAGATCCGCTTATCTTCTAAATCATCACTGATCGGTGCGACATAGGCGATACTTGCATCTGTATCTTCTGGGTAGAAGTACTCATAGTAAATGGTCGTAGCTCCACCCTTACTGATCCCAGTAGCCACCCATTTATCTGTATAGATTTCTCCAAATAGGGTTCTGATTTTATGCAGGTCAGCAGTAGCCTGCTCTAGTGTAAGGTAGGTCCAATCTCTTGGCTCTGGTACTGATTTAGCAAAATACCGATGTTCTACATTGATAGAATTTCCATTGAGGATTTTGACAATTTCATTTTCTCTATCTGAGACATTGTAGCCTTGTGTCTGGATGACAGTAGGCATATCCATCCCAACATGAGTCAAGATGATTCGCTGGCCAAATGTATCGCCATTTGGTTGTTGGTGATTAACTGGTTGGCTGATGTAGATAACTGCCTTGGTTACTCCATCATCACCCGTTTTGATACTTTCAACGGTGATGTCTTCATTTGACTCTAGGAATGATTGGATATCTGATTGTCCATAACTTAGATAAGTGATAAGACTCAAAACGATTATTGAAATTACTCTTAGATATTGCATAAGCGTATTAGATTTTAGTGTTGTAAGTTAGTGATATTCTATAACTACTCTACATACCTCAACTCAGTCAAGTATAGCCACATCTTCCATAGATCCAAGTGCCACAACTTCCCTTCATTATTCAGCAGCTTAGATCGATATCTTTCTGCTCTTTTGGATAGAAATTGATAGACTTGGCGTTCGATACCAAGTCTTTTGATATCATTAAAATAACGTTGTAGTCTTGTATCTATAAGTATACCTTGGTATTCATACTCGATGAGATTTTTTATAGCATTCTCCGTTTTTTCTAGGAATACCTTATTGGTTTCGAGACCAGTGTGAATGACAGGGTTGTCGATATGCAAGATTGACATATCACAATTTTTTATAATATGTCCAAACGCTAAATCTTCATAACCATACCCTTGTATCTCTTCGTTAAATCTGACTTGATCTAAGATCTCCCGTCTTGCAAGGAAGTTATTCGTGTGAAAGTAGTTAGCACTATCTCTATTTCTAACTCTCGCTTTTTTAGATTCCTTCTTTGTTCCATAGAGCCAGTGCAGATACTTGGACTTAGCATTTGGTTTCTTTTTGCTGTAGATTCGACCTCCGACGATCGCATCAGCCTTACCGAAGTGCTCCATATAAGACTTGATAAATGTCCGACCTACTAACTTGCTATCACTATCCAAAAAAAGGACATGGTCATATCTTGCAGACTTCACTAGCCAATTTCGAATTTTCGCTCTTCCAAGGTTTTCTTTTAATTCAAGATAATTTACGCCAAAGAGGCTTGCTAGTGATTTATTCTTCTCCTTGTATTTTGCCTGAGAGCAATCATCAAACACCAAGATCTCGAATGCTAGCTTCTGACTTGTACATTGCTTGTACAAACTATTGACAAGCTTGGTAACATTAGCATTATAGACTGGTATCAGTATCGAAAGCATTGGTAAAAATATATAAATTTACACATCAAATTGCCCTATGGATTGTTCCATCATAAAGTAACTTATCAATTATGTCTAACATTGCCCTTGTCAAATCGCTTACTAAGGACGCTACACTGCTGACAATCGCAGAGAAAGTACTTAATAATCAGCGTATTACTGAGACTGAAGGAACATATCTATTCGATGATGCACCGATAGGATATCTTGGCTTTTTAGCGAATTATATCCGTGAAGCTAAGCACGGTGATCGGACATACTTCAATCGTAACTTCCATATCGAACCAACGAACATCTGTCTCTACACATGTTCTTTCTGCTCTTATTCTCGATTGATCAAAAAGCGAAGTGAAGGATGGGAGTACACAATGGATGACATACTCAACATCGTCAAGAAGTACGATGACAAGCCTGTGACAGAGGTCCACATCGTCGGAGGTGTACTACCGCAATATGATCTAGAGTTTTACACGACGCTTTTCAGCAAAATCAAGTCACACCGTCCAGATCTACATATCAAGGCATTGACACCTGTCGAATATCACTATATCTTCAAGAAAGCAAAAATCTCGTACGAAGAAGGGATGAAACTTATCCAAGAATCTGGAGCAGATAGTATGCCAGGTGGAGGAGCTGAGATTTTTCATCCAGAGATCAGAGATGAGATTGCTGGCGGCAAATGTAGTGGTGAGGAGTGGTTAGATATTCATCGAATCTGGCACAAGCTTGGCCAACGATCCAATGCGACTATGCTCTATGGTCATATCGAAAACACAATGCACAGGATTGATCACTTAGAAAAACTTAGAGCATTGCAGGATGAGACTAGTGGTTTCCAGACGTTCATCCCACTCAAATTCAGAAATAAGGGTAATGACATGTCGCATGTCTCAGAGTCAACGACTGTAGAGGATATGCGGATGTATGCCGTAAGTAGAATATACCTAGATAACTTTGACCACATCAAGGCTTACTGGCCAATGATAGGAAGAGATACAACGCAGACCTTGCTTGCGTTCGGTGTCAATGATGTGGATGGGACGATAGACGATACTACGAAGATCTACAGTATGGCTGGATCAGAAGAGCAGACACCTGCCCTCTCTACGGCACAACTGGTCAAGCTCATCAGAGCTGTTGGAAGAAAACCTATTGAAAGAGATACTCTCTATAATGTCATCAATGATTATACAGATACTGTATTCGAAGATGATGATAAGTACAAAGGGTATATCGCATTACCGGTGAATAATTAAGCATTCTAGAATGCTATAAGGAAACAAAAAAAAGCAGAAATCCACACTGGTGAATTTCTGCTATCTTACTTTCAGTAATATCGAACTTACCTTACTTAATGACTTGTACGTGTTCTATATGCACCTGGCCCTCTTGCTCTATAACCATTTGGTAAGTACCTGATGTATTGTCAACAAAATTGTAATTGATAAACAAACTTCCTGTTGTCATTTCATAATTCTGTGATTCTAGAACTGACCCGTCCATTGCAATAACATAGAATGTAACAGGTGCAGTTGATTCACTAGTATATCGAATATTCGCTCCTTGAGCCGTAGGGTTCGGATATACCGTCATCTCAACATCGTTATCTATAGATACAATAACGTTCTGAGAGATTGTCTCCTCGATATCCGTATCAACTTTATCACAAGCAACATATGTCACCTTTTGGATTGTACGAGCTCCGATAGTCGCATAGGTTGTGTACTCCTGGCTTCCTTTCTTGTATGTCACTGGTACTTCAGCACCTATCCCTGCTTGACTGATTGCAATTTTGAGGTCACACTCAGAGATTATCTCTTCACCATTAACTGAGACGATGACATCTCCTTCTACGAGACCTATCTGGTCAGCAACACTTTCAGATAAGATTCTTCTGACTACTACGCCATCTAACTCGTCTGTAGCTTCTATACCAACTCCAAGGAATGGCTTAAGTCCATACTCAGATATTTCACAAAATTCATCTGCTACAATCGTCTTGTTATTTTCATCCTTATTGGTAAACGTGACCGTTGTCTGCTCATCATTAATCGTATATGTACCGTAGGCATAGATTCGATTGTTTTCAGAATGTTTTTGTATAAATGCTGGGATGTCAAACGCTTCTACGTCTTCAGCAATAATGACAGTAGTCTGTGACTCTTTAGTATCGAAATTAGATACTCTTAATGTTACAGAACCATAGGTTGTGGACTGAGCATAGCCAGTCAGTGCTATTAGCATAGCACTTAGAATCAATGTAATTTTCATAAAAATAGGGTGTTAGTAATTTGTATGTTATACTGTTAAAAAAAAACGGTAGCACTCAAGTAAAGTTGCCAACTTTTCAAAAGTAATCTGTTTACATTCCTAAGACACGGAACTCGCCAGATAGGGACATATTTTAACACAAACAAAGCGTTAAAGTTATAATAGCCCCTTATAAACTATGTTACTTTTTTGATCGAAAGGAAGTATGATAATTTGCAAAAGCATTAAGTATTACAAACAATCATTGCCTCGTCCAATTGTACTCCCAATGACAATTCCATCTGTAATGTGATCTTAGAAATAACAAAGCCAATTGCAATTGCATTATCCTTAAAAGAAATGCAATCCTATCAATGATAAGGTTACTCTTTGTTGTGCTTATCCTCCCTTTTATCAACTCCGCAAATGGTCAGACATGTTGCTCTGCTGGAGCACCATTGAGTAATATCTTGACAGTAAGCAGTGGAGCTAATAACACGTTTATCATCAATCTCAATTACGAATACAAAGGCATCAACTTACTGATTGATAATGGTGATAGATTAGTCAATGATCCTAGGAGTCGATTTGGTCAAAGTGCAACGATCAAACTTGACTATATTCTCAATAAGAAATGGTCATTTTCAACAATTATCCCTTTCGTTCATCAATCTAGGAAGACATTCTCGATAAAAGAATCTACGTTTGGTGTAGGAGACATTACTTTATTTGCTCAGTACTCAATATTGAATAACAATGATACTAATGTGACACTGTCTGGAGGTTTGAAGTTGCCAATTGGCATTACTGACCATCGAAATGACTTACAAATATTGCTATCACCAGATATGCAAAGCGGAAGTGGTACATATGATTTTATCTCAAGTCTTTATGTAGGTAGAAATCACTTCTTGATTCCTTTCTTTGGTGTCAATGCTGAGATCCTATATCGTCAAAACACGATCAATGATTACTTTGGTGCAACAGAGAGTTTTGCCGGCAGGATGTTTGGGTTCGGCGATGAGATAACTAGTACACTTGGTGTCAATTATCAATTCATCAAAGAATCTGGATTTTACATCATAGATGCAGGATTGAGATATCGATGGTCAAGTAACAATATTGAAAACAATGTCGATGCACCTAATAGTGGAGGTAATTGGATCAGTGTACCACTTGGACTAACCTACCAAACTACTGCAAGTAATACATTAAGGGTATACGCAGAATTTCCAGTGTATCAGAGATTGAATGGACTACAGATTACAACAAGTTTCACCACTGGTGCACAATTACGCCTTGCGATTAATAACAAAGAATAACAGAATTATGAGACTTTACATTTTGCTTTTGCTTGGATTACTGATATCGTGTAATAAAGACACAAATAACCAAGTTTGGTTGATACCATCAGATCAAGTCTTCGATGGTGGAGTAGCTAAAGATGGTATCCCATCAGTTGATAATCCTAATTTTGAACCGACTCTGCAAAACACATACCTGAATCTTAATGACCTTGTTATAGGAATAATCTACAATGGTCAAGCTAAGGCTTACCCACATCGGATATTGGATTGGCATGAGATCGTTAATGACCAGATTGATGACAGAGCATTTGCACTCACGTATTGTCCGTTGACTGGTACAGGAGTCGCTTGGAATAGAGAGTTAGATGGTGATATCACAACATTTGGCGTGAGTGGAAAACTCTACAATAGCAATCTCATCCCTTACGATCGCAAGACAGATAGTTACTGGTCTCAGATGCGACTTGATTGTGTACAAGGAGATCTGATTGAAACTGTGATTGAAACGTTTCCTATAATTGAAACGACATGGGAAACTTGGAAAGCGACTTATCCCAACAGCTCTGTTATGACACTAGATACAGGGTTTAGCAGAGACTACAACGCATATCCATATGATGACTATAGAACTAATCACAACCGAATTTTCTTTCCTGTAGAGCCTGTAGATAGCAGACTACCTTCGAAAGAACGTGTCCTGGCTGTATTGACGGACATAGAAAACAAAGTCTATTCTATTGAAGCCTTTAGTGAGGATAATGTGATAAGTGATGTAGTTGGGGATACTGAGATCCTTGTCTTCGGATCTAAGGAGAGAAATTTTGTTTTAGCCTATGAAAATATTGGATTACAAAATGTCAGAATCAGTGAAGCCAACCTTGCAATTGCAGAAGACGATAATGGCAATATTATCAATATAAATGGAGAAATCATTTCAGGTCCACTTGCAGGTACGCAACTAAGGCAAACCAAATCAATTCTTGGTTACTATTTTTCACTAGCGGCGTTCTATCCTGACATACTAATATACGAATAGGAGGATATCGCTGTGATATAGGTGACAGTCTTCAGTGATGTTGTTATTTAGCAGGTTGTTAGGTGTTTTTACACCGTAATGTGTCCTCCTTCGCAAGGAATATTATTAGGTGGAGTATTCTATGCAACCACAGTTGTTTGTTGAAAATATCATTACACAATACTTGTCAAAACAACTTTCGAGTTTGAGAGTTATTATAGAGTAGCATCACAATGCTATTGTTTCACACCAATACAACGTATCTTGTGACCAAGAACCCACTGAACTATAAATCCATGCACAACCAATACTTCACTTCGGAGCACAATATGTTTAGAGACTCACTTAGAGAGTTTCTCAAGGCTGAAGTCGTACCTCATTTAGACGAATGGGAAAAGACTGGCACTATACCGAAGGACATCTGGCCAAAAATGGGTGAGATGGGTTTTCTTGGGGTACACTATCCTGAGGCGTATGGAGGGATGGAATTAGACATCTTCTACACGGTTATCTTGCTTGAAGAATTGCAGCGTATCAACTCTGGTGGCTTTGCGGCAGCAGTATGGGCCCATTGCTATCTTGCGATGACACACTTGCTGAAGGAAGGAAGCGAAGAAATCAAACAAACATATCTCAAGGACAGTATCGAAGGTAAGCTACTTGGCTGCCTGTGTATCAGTGAGCCATTTGGCGGATCTGACGTGGGAGCTATGCGTACAACTGCTGTCAAATCAGGAGACAACTATGTCATCAACGGGAGCAAGACATTTATTACAAATGGAGTCTACTCAGACTATCTCATTGTCATTGCTAAGATGCCAGACTTAGGCGAAGACAGAGCAATGGGAGTATTTTTAATAGATAGAGATACACCTGGCGTCAGTGCTAGCAAATTAGACAAACTTGGATGGCGAGCTTCGGATACAGGAGAGATTGCATTTGACAATGTGATGATACCCTCAACCAATTTGATGGGAGAACCTGGTAAGGGATTCTATTATGTGATGCAGCACTTTGCCCTAGAGAGACTCATTATGGGAATCAATGCTCATGCAAGATCAGAATATGCACTAGAGTACACGATGCAATATATGAGTGAACGTGAGGCATTTGGCAAGACCATAGATCGATTCCAAGCACTTCGTCACAAGATTGCTGAACTTTCAACAGAAGTTGAAATCGTTAAGACATTTAACTATCAAGTTGCGAAAAATCTAGATGATGGCAAGTATGTCGTCAAAGAAGCTTGTATGTCCAAGTTACAAGCAACCAAAGTCGCTGACCAAGTGATGTACGACTGCTTACAGATGCTTGGAGGGTATGGCTACATGGAGGAATATCCTCTTGCAAGAATGATGAGAGATAGTAGACTTGGCCCTATCGGTGGAGGTACTTCAGAGATTCTAAAGGAAGTCATCGCCAAAATGATTATCGATAAGAAGACTTATAAGACTGAGGTATAGCACATCATGGCAGGACTAAAAATCATAGAATGTCCAAGAGACGCCATGCAAGGGATCAAAGAATACATCCCAGTAGAAACTAAGGTTGCCTACATATCAAAACTACTTGAAGTTGGATTTGATACAATCGATATCGGGAGCTTCGTCTCTCCCAAGGCAATCCCACAGATGCGAGACACAGCGGAAGTGCTCAATGCACTTGATTTTTCTAATACTAAGTCTAAGTTGCTCACTATTGTGGCAAATGCTAGAGGTGCAAAGGCAGCGATGGAGATTGATGAGATAGACTATCTCGGTTATCCATTTTCTATATCTGAGACCTTCCAGATGCGGAATACTAACGCCACCATTGAAGAATCGATGGATAGAGTAGCTGACATTCAATCTCTGACTATCAAAAACAATAAGAAACTCGTCCTCTATATCTCTATGGGATTTGGTAATCCATACGGTGATCCTTGGAATGTAGAAATTGTCGAACGCTATGTGACACAATTGCACTCGATGGGCATTAGGATATTCTCATTAAGTGATACGATAGGTGTCTCCAATCCCGATAGCATTGCGTATCTATTCTCACAATTGATTCCTGCATTTCAGGATGTAGAGTTTGGGGCTCACTTGCATACTACACCTGACAAATGGGAAGAGAAGGTTCACACCGCTTACGCAAATGGGTGTCGAAGATTTGATGGAGCTATCAAAGGATATGGTGGATGCCCTATGGCTAAAGATGACCTCACTGGCAATATGCCAACAGAACAAATGCTCCACTACTTTGGAAAAAACGAGATTGAAACTGGACTAGATATGGATGCCTTCAGACGTAGTATCAAAGCTAGCGAAGAGGTGTTCCTGCATTAATTCCCATAAGAAATATGCAGAATCCATTCGACTCCATACTACCTACAACATCTGACTACAACGAAGAAGATATTTTGATGGCAATCCGTCAGAGAGTAAGTGATATGCTGGACACACAACCAGAATTGTTGATGAGCTATCTCTATAGACTTGATGTATTGGAGATGGATCTAAAACGTGTACTGGCATTTTCTCATAAGGGAGATATCGTTAATGACTTTGCTGACCTCATATGGAAGCGACAAAAACTCCGGATGCATTATAAAGCGAAGTACAAACAAGACCCAATAGAGGGCTGGGAATTCTAATGGCATTACTCAAGTCAAATGGAATAGTTGTGCGATCAGTAAAATACGGTGAGTCTAGCCTGATCCTAGAAATACTGACTGAGAATGATGGACTATCGTCATTCATCGTGAGTGGAGTCAGAAAGAAAAAGGGAGCTACAGCCAGTCTATATAGACCGATGCAACAACTCAGTATTGTCCACTACCCTAGCAAAGGTGACAACTTAGCAAGAATCAAGGAAGTGACTCTTGCTTATCATTATGATCATCTCTTATCTAGCGTGCCGACTACTGCACTAGGCAACTTCCTCATAGAGTGTACACAGAAGGTAGCACAAGAAAAAGATATCAAAAGTCGCTTTTATGGATTTCTGATCGATAGTCTTACCTATATCGATAAACATCCAATGGATGTAAGTAACTATCACCTATACTTCATCAGTAAATTAGCTGAGCTATGTGGATATGAAATCGAAGAAAACTACTCCAACGAGAATTGCTTTTTTGACATTACACAAGGAAACTTTACCTCTCATGAAGTGATCTATGAGCAATATAGACCCGATCAGGAACTTGCTCGCCTACTGCACTTCATTCTCTCCTCAGCAGAGTATCAGCTCAATACATTGAAAATCACTAGAGATAAAAAGTACGCCTTCCTTGATATGATGCTTGCATACTTTAGCTTCCACGTTCCTGGCTTTACAAGGCCAAAAAGTTTGGATGTGTTTAAGGTGGTATTTGGGTAAGTAAGAGGTAATCTGTAAATTGGGAATATTAATACATTTAAAAAACGTTGGAAAATCAATCAAATAAACAATTATGAAATCACTTCTCACAGTCTTTAGCCTATTCATTATTGTCATAGGATACGGACAAAACACTACAAACTTATCTGTCTCGATAAGTGACGAGTATAAGGATAAGACGAAGGCAGCAAAAGTTCTATCAATTCACTCTGGCGAAAACGGTATCACCGCAATAGCTAAAGATGGAAAGAAGGATTATGTCTTTGACCTATTTGACCAAGATCTAAATCTTCTACATTCTGAAGTCGTCCCAAAAGAAAATAATGAGTACTTCGTCGGGGACTTATTCTATGGAAATACAATGAAAGTATTCACTGTAGATGCGCCGAAAAGAGATGAACGAGTTATCTATTGCCATACGGTAGACTTAGATACAAAGTCATACGAGTATAGCGTAATCTTCGAAACAACAGTAGAAAAAAAGCAAGCACTTTTTGGATCAAGAAGAGATCATAGAACAAACTTTGCAGTATCGCCTAATGGCAAATTCTTTGCGATTGCAACAGATGATATCCGTAAAAATCTTAATTCTTATACTATCAGAGTATTTGATGTAGAGACAGAAAAATTACTTTACAAGCAATCCTATCAACAGTCTGATACTCGATTCTACACACATAATGACTTGTTTGTAGACAATGATGCAAACGCTTATTCAGTTGGCAAACTTTATCAAAATGGTACTCGACAAATTAAATTACTGAGTGGAGATCCGAATTATGACTTTGTACTCAATAAGGTATCTGCTGATAAAGTGACAGATCTACTCATACAACTAGATGATGAGCACATTCAAAATCTACATATAGAAGAAACAAATAGCCAACTACACTTGGTGGGATTCTACTCTGATTTTAATGTTGTTCGGCTAAAGGGAATCTGCAATTTCATCATAGATACAGAAGCATTATCGATATTGGATAGTAAATCTCACTTACTCCCCAACCAAGTCTATCAGGATCTATATGGAGAAAACAGAGCAGAACGATTTAGTAAGAACGACAAAGAGTTATTGAGATTTACTGTTGATCATACGATAACCGATAGCCAGGGTAACATCTATATCGTAGCGGAAAAATTTTATATAACCACAAGTTATGTCAACAATGGAGCAGGAGGAATGTCGATGCAGACTGTCTACCATTATGATGATATCATCATTATAAAGCTACTAGAAGATGGTAATCTTGATTGGGGAAGAAGTATCCTTAAAAAGGATCAAGTGCCATCTTACAATGCATTTCTAAAAAATGACGAACTTCATATCTTGCTGAATTCTGGCAAGAATCTCAACGAGAAAAATGACGGAAGGACGAAGGTCAAAAAGAACTTCTTAGAAGCAACTGCCTTGTATGATATTGCCTACACACAAAACGGTGAAGTCTCGTACAACAAAATCCAAGACAACAACAATAATGGTTTCTATCAGCCATTTTATGGCACACAACAAGTTGATAGATTCATCATGATGAGTGGTGGAAGGTGGCAGCAATTTATGATATTGGAGTAGAAGCGCAAGATTAAATTTTGCCTTTAATTATATTTTTCACCCCTGAGTCTGGATACTGTTTCAGTAATCCTTTGGAGTTTTAAGTAGGCTTTATTTACTCAGGCTAGATGATATATTTATATTCATTAGTTGTAAGATCACTTCCATATCGAAATAACGTTGTTGACGCCAGCAGTTGTCGAGTCGAGACTTCGTCGACCTCTACATAGCCAACCAAGAACCCAGACTCATCAACAAGAATTGCATCACCAACGATTGGCTACTCTAATCCAATTTTCAGCATTGAAATTAACTGATGTTGATTATCAAAGGCTATATAGGGATACTCCACCCTACTTAAGAACAAGCCGTTTGGAAAAGCTGGTATCTTTTCACTAAGCTCAGTATTTAGGCTAAGAATATCTGACATTTCTTCCAAAGTCATTTCCTTACTCCCGACCTTAAGAAGGAAGAAGACACATATTCTGACCATACCTCGAAGAAAGCGATTGGCAGTAATCGTGAAACGAAGACGACCTTGAGCTTCATTGACATACAATGCACATTTGGTCACCGTACATAATGTATTGGGATACAGGTCTGGTTGTTTGCATACAGCAAGAAAATCTGTGGTGTTACTAAGAATTACAGTAGCCTCTCGCATTAGATCGAAGTCAAGCTCAAGGTCATCATAAAAAGCACTGTAACTCATCAAGACTGGATCCTTCTTCCAATGGATAAAGTAGTCATAGGTACGAGCAGTGGCATCATAGCGTACATGTTGATCATCCTCTACGCGTACCACATCAAACACAGCGATATCAACTGGCAGGTTCTTATTAAGTCGATACTTTAAGTCAAATGTAAACTCTTCATTAAGATTGATTTGGATAACATATTGGCTAGCATGAACTCCTGCATCTGTCCGTCCACATCCGTAAACGCTTATAGACTTCTTAAAAATCTGAGAGAGACAATCTTCTATAACTTCTTGGACAGTATTGCGAGGTGTCTTTTGTCGCTGCCACCCTCTATACTCCGTCCCATCAAATCCCAAATGTATCCAATACCGCATTTGGTAAATATAGATGTAAATAATCTAATCGATAACTGCTTAAGAGATCATAAGCAAAATTGGAATACGAGATATTCTTTATGTAATCAAAGAATCTAGCATTTTCAAATCAGAATCCTGTCTACCACTGATTCTTACCAGATGTCGGGCTCATACTGAAGATTGTATATAAGGTTATGTGCAAGCAATGTAGTTTGATTAAATTTTCGAAGAGCAAAATCATTTACATGCTATTTATAGCCTGGCTAAATCTTCTCTTTACTTTTGTATTTATTGCTGTCAGCATTGCACGGTGGACTTTCGCCCCTCAATGGATTTTATTCTTACTAATAAGCAACTTTAGCTTGATGGGCCTAAAGAAACAACTTAATCAAGCGGCAACCTAGAATCTTTACGTCTATATAGAGATTTGATTGATTGCTCGGTAGTTGACATGTATTGGTTGTTTCGGTTTTTTGATAGTCTTAGAAGTCTTAACTCCTCTTTTAAAATTTTCTATTGTTGTGACCACATCATCTGAGTAGGTAGTGATGAGGTTCAGCTTTCCACTAGCATCATATTCATAGACTTGCTTATCTGTCCCTATCCCAAGATATTGCTTCTCATAATAAAGCAGTTTGTAATCTTTATCTCTTAGTCTCTTTTCGATTATTTGACCATTGATTGTATCAGGCAAATTGTAACTCGTCTCAATGATTGTATCCTTGAAAGTGAATTTTGTCAAACCTATTGTATCACCATTTGTTACTCGCCAAGCTCTTGTATAGTTCTGATTATAATGGTAAACCATCTCTGTGGTGTCGTACAAATCTTTAGATTCATAATAGTCTAACCTATAATTTGACTTAGGGAGATTCTTCGCATTATACTTCAGTTTGTTCAAGACATGCAGTTTATTGTTGGTGAAGTTTCGCAACTCAACTAGATTACCTAGATAATCAAATTTCTGTGTCAACTTAATCACCATAGGTATCCCTCCTCCTCTAGACGACACAGTCATTTCATGAGAAGTCATGTGACCATCTCTATTGTACTTAGCACGTTCTTTAATGACATTACTGACACCCGATATAAATGTAGGCTCGACATAATTTCCTTCTACTTCAAGGACGATTTTATCTTCAATGCAGGAGCTCAATAGTAAGATGATGCCACAAAGAAATATTGCTAAGATGATTGTGAGTTTGCGATTCATAAGTTGTCTTGTTATACTAATCAATAATTAGTGATCTCAGAGTCACTAAGATTTATACCTAAAGAACTCCCACACTATTTCTTCCATTTTCCATATGAGCAATCTGCACTCCTATACAATCAAGGTAGAATTGAGAATACCGTTCAACAATACTGGGCTCCGTGTGACTTCATCCAAAAATCTTATACTGAACAAGTTCAATATTGTCTACACCCCGAATATAATAAGATTACTTAAGAGAGCAATCTATCATCTACCTAATGCAAATGAGATATACCATCACTACTTACTATTAACTGTAGAATTTTTCTTTTGGATTGTGACTACTTGAAAATCAAATTCTTACATAACTGCTAATCCGTTGCAGATTCCTTATGTAGCGGATGGATGATGATACCCTGTGTGTCTCCATGAAGGAGAGATATGCTGTGGTATCTATAGTTAGCGGTAGTTTTTATTCGACATTCAAATTTTGTCTCTCAACTAAAAAATCAAAAGTTAATTCGGACAAACCTTTACCATCTACTACGCCATTCCAGGCTCCATGTCCTGCTGGTTCGCCATTCGGTAGTGTTAGTGTTGCAAGATTGTTATGAATACCCAAAGAGTCATATATACTTTTTAGTTCAAGTGCTTCTACATAAGGTGTAACAAGATCCTGTGCAGTACCATGTCCCATGAATAATTCAGGATCATTACTATCATATCTGTCGTATTTCTTTAATTCATAAACCGATTCAAAAACATCCAACTTTATGTTTGAACCCCAGAAATATATCATACTTCTCACTGCATAAATCTCATCTAAGTTTGAGGTGGAAAGCGTCGGATCATCACTAGATGTAATTTCGTCTCTAAAGTCTTCTTGATTTGAAATTCCTAAAGCGACCGTAGTAATTGCACCAGCTGAAGCACCACCCACAGTAATAAAATCTTTGCTTATGTTATAAGTGGATGAGTTGGCTATAATCCATCGAAGAGCTGCTTTAGCATCTCTTTGAGCAAGATACATAGCAGTGGCTTGCTTAACTTGATCTGAATTCTGTGCTCCTTCCAGGGCATTCTCAATCCACTCTTGTGGTGCAAGACCTTTATAAAGTGCAAACACTTCCTCCGGGGTCATTCCTTGTATTTCACCTAATTCTTCTGTTGTTCTGTAATCAATAGAAACAAAAACCCATCCTCTTGATGCGTAGTAATTTGCCATATCTACAATTTCTGGTTTATGCTTTACTCCTCCTGTAAATCCTCCACCATGAATAAACATATAGACTGGACGATTAGTAGATGTATTATCAGGGTAATAAACATCTAACAGTTGAGGTTTTGTGGTAGTAGAGTTTATTGCATCAAGACTTAATCCATCAGCATAAGTGACATCATTGTCAACCATCACTGTGTAAGATGATTCTGCTGTGACAATTGGGAATTCATTGTCTGAGGTGTTTGGATTGTCATCACCGCAACCTGTAAATAATAAGACTGCGAAAATTATCAGATAAGCTATTTTGTGCATATTACAGTTTCTAAGTTTTTTTCTTTTTTTGACTTTCTTCTTACTCTAAATTATCATAGTCGATACATTGACAAAATAAATCAACAATACTATCTGCTTCTACCATCTGATCAAGCGCAAAAAACTGTATCTGCGATCTATCTAACTTAGCTTGAATGGGTATAATTCTAAGAAGTTTAATTCCTCCTTAAGATACAAAATTACTATGTCTTTATCTGAATGAATCAATGGGT
>CALISO010000043.1 GCA_938041445.1 uncultured Saprospiraceae bacterium | reverse complement strand
ATTTCAGAATCAGATTAATAACTACACATTCCGCAAAATCTCCAATGGACTTTTCTTGACAACATCTCTACTATTCCATAAGCCAATCAGCACAGTAAGAGCAACAATAAATATAAAGATGCCTAGTATCGGCAACCAGTTCAGGTTGTATTCTAATTCGAAGACAAACTTCGCAAGCGAATAACTACCAACCACTGCCAATACAATTCCTGTCAAGGCTGACAAACTACCAAGGGCAGCATATTCGACGGCATTTATTTTATAGATTTTATGTTCCACAGCTCCTAGTGTCCTAAGTAAAACGCTTTCACGAATACGTTGATATTTTGATAAGAATAGTGAACTGATCAACACAATCAACCCAATCAAAATACTGAATCCAGCCATAAACTTAATCACATAGCTGACCTTAGTAATGATATCATTGAGAGTAGCAAGTATATTTCCCAAATCGATGACAGAAGCATTAGGCATTGCTTTCACAATGGCATTTCTATAGTCTGCAGTCACCTGCTTACTAGGCGACTTTGTCACTAAGATCATAAACTGTGGAGCAGCTTCTAGAACACCAGTTGGGAAGAGAATAAAGAATCTGGATTCCATCTTCCTGAAGTTAATCTTTCGGATACTACCTACATAGGTTTTGATCATTGTGCCTTGTACGTTCCATTGAAGTTCATCTCCGATACCTACATCTAACCCTTCAGCATATCTCTGATCTAATGATATCATAATGGAATCACCTCCGTTATGCACTCCAGTATAAGTCCCTTCTATAAGCTCATCATCTGGAGACATCTCTTCACGATAGCTCACCCTAGCTTCTCTATTGATCGCCCATCGTGTAGCCGTACGAGTCGTATCCTGCATCCAATCTTTCTTCGTCCTTCCTTGCCAACCAGCCAACTCCATCGTCACAACAGGCACATGCTGAGTGACAGGCATATCAAATGACTTCGTTATCTCTTCTATCTCTTCTTTCTGGTCGGTCTCAATCCCAAAGACGATCATATTCGGTTGATTACCCGCTCCCATATCTTCAACATTCCCTAGAATCAAACCTTGTAAGATGAACAGCATAGTCAATATCGCAGTTCCAAGGCCAATAGAGACGATGAGTGTTTGAGTTTGGTTATTGGGTCTATACAAGTTAGATAACCCTTGTCTGAGGACGAAGCTTGCTTTCTTAGGAAAGAACTTTCTGACTAACCGTGTAACTAATTTTGCTACAGCAAATAAGATGAGAAAGGCAACTGTTATCGCTAGTGTAAATATCCCTGCATCCATCATAGACCCTGTCAATGAATACAAGAATCCAGCAATCAACAGCACAATCAATCCGTAGATACCCCACATCAGCGGATTAGATCTTGCAGGAGCATCACTCACTCTCAATGCCTGCAATGGAGTGATATCCTTCACCCCCAACAATGGACCTAATGCAAATAATGTCGTACTCAATATCCCCAATAACAAACCTTGGACAATGGCTCTAGGCGATACCGTCATATTGACTTCATATGGAAGCAACCCTTTGAGGACAATAGGTAGAATCACTTGAATAACACTACCAATCGCAATTCCTATAATGACACTGATTACTCCCAAGACAAATATCTGTAAGAAGTAAACCATAAATGCTTCTTCGCTCTTCATCCCCAAGCATCTCAAGATGGCAATTGATTGCACTTTAGTTTTCACATAGATCAGTACGCTACTTGCGACTCCTATACAAGCGAGTAGCAATGAGATAAGCGCTACGATGTTTAGAAAATTATTCAGATTAGCAAATGCTTCTTGCAAGTTTTCCCTTTGATCCTCTATCGTTGTGACTCGCATTGATTCATTTCGGAATAAAGACTTTCTTTCTTTTTTCCAATCGTCTAGATCTACATCAGGATTTACTTTATAGTAATTCTTATAATTGACTAAACTACCAGGTTGCACTAATTCTGTAGCTGCCATTTGCGTCCCAGCAATATAGACAGATGGTGCAAATGATGTCCCCGCATCCATACTACCAAATGCATTCATCAACCGTCCATGAATTGGAAAAGTGATCTCACCCAACTTGATGGAATCTCCTACACTTAAGTCATACTGCAGCATCATCCCATCATCTACCAAGGCATACTGACCTGATTGATAGCTTGTAGCAGCAGCAGCTGGCTCCGTGATCAACTTACCGTAATATGGAAAATCTCCAGTGAGTCCTTTGATTCTGACAAACTGACTCTCGTCCAATGAGGGCAGATAAGACATAGAAAATAGCTCAACTTCCTCAGAAACTTCCGCATTCAGAGAATCTAGTGAAACGATGAGCTCATCTGGAATTGGTTTATTGCCACCAATACTCATATCTGCGCCTAGCAAAGACTTGGATTGATTATCGATATCTGCTATCAGATTATCATTGAAAGAGTTGATTGCTACAAGTGCAGCAACTCCTAATACAATTGAGGACATAAAGAGGACCAGCTTAGATCTGTCCTTCCGACTATCGCGTATGGCGGTCTTGACTATTAGCGTCCAATTCATATGCTTGATGTAGCTTTTACGGATTGATCACTAATTATTTTTCCACCCTTCAATTTGATGATGCGATCGGTCTTATTGGCCAATTCTAGATCGTGGGTAACGATGACTAATGTTGTTTGCATTTCTTTATTCAAGTCAAACAGTAAGTTCTCTACGATCAGCCCAGTCTCTTCATCCAGATTACCTGTAGGCTCATCGGCAAATAGGATTTCTGGATCATTGCTGAATGCTCTGGCAAGAGATACTCTTTGTTGTTCGCCTCCAGATAATTGACTAGGATAATGATGATGCCTACCGCTCAATCCTACCCTTTCTAATAGATCTTTAGCTTTGTCGCTTGCACCTTTCGATCGTCCTTGTAGCTCTAAAGGGATCATCACATTCTCCAGTGCCGTCAAAGTCGGTAATAGTTGGAAATTCTGAAATATGAATCCCACCTTCCTATTACGCAATTCAGCCTTTTCATTTTCTGTCATAGAGCTAATTGACTCACCACCAAGAGTCAATGTTCCACTTGTCGGATTATCAAGGCCTGCACACAGTCCTAGCAATGTCGTTTTGCCTGATCCAGAAGGGCCTACAATAGATAGGCGTTCGCCTTTAACAACTTGGAAGTTAATGTTATCTAGAACCGTCAATTCAGTATTGACACCTTGATATGTCTTAAATATCGTCTTTGCTTCAAGAATCATCGTGATATATTATAGGGTTGAAACCTATTAAAGGTAATTTCGTTTACGGATTAACAAACTCTTAGACAAATGATCAATAATCAGAGACCAAACCATCATAAACTCAATATGGATTCACCTGAGAACTCATCATCCATGCTTCATATGAAAATGGCTCTCAATACAATCACATTATTCAGTAAGTGGACCAGTCTTAGTCTTCTTTTTATCTGTGTTTCGTTATTCTCTTGCAAAGATGGGAGCTCTGAGCAAACTGCACAACAATCAACCAACAAAGTAGAAGAAGAACAAGTGGATAACATTACATCAAACAACAAAGTCATCCTATTCTATGGCAATAGTCTTACCGCAGGATATGGATTAGAGGAAAATGAATCCTTCCCCTCTCTTATTGAGGATAAGATCGATTCACTCAAATTGCCTTATTCTGTTGTGAACGCTGGACTGAGTGGAGAAACTACTTCAGGAGGTCTAAAGCGAAT
>CALISO010000042.1 GCA_938041445.1 uncultured Saprospiraceae bacterium | reverse complement strand
GTATAATTCTAATGTAGAGATTTATACATCAGATATTCTTTCTTCTATCACTGATGTTAGAACTCAAGATTTTAGAAACTTCTCGACACTAAGATCTTTCATGGATCAATTGCAAAATGATCTGAGTCTCACTCCTGATAATTTTGGTGTTTTTTCAATTGGGCTACCTACACGATTTACACTTTATGGAGACTATCCATACAACGAGAACATATCTGTCTCTGCTTTGCTTAATCAAAGACTTCCGCTTTTCGCAAATAGTCTAAAGGCAAATAACACACTGGTTATAACACCCAGGTATGAAACAGATCTCATCAGTGTCTTCCTTCCCATAACTGTCTATGAATATCAATCAATTAGAATAGGTACTGCTATGAGAGTCGGACCTGTTACAATCGGTACTGATCATCTTTCGTCAGTATTTTTCAATTCTGACTTCACAGGAAGTGATGTCTTTTTCAATCTTACTCTCCACCCTTTCAATCAGAATAATCGTTATAAGTCAGGTGGAAGAGGGAATAGGGATGTGTTGTGTCCTGAGTTTTGATTACAGGTTTAATGAGTTTAAGACTTGATGGGTGGAGGTATTAGTAAGGGGGACAAAATGATGGGTTTTGTTGAGATATAAACGAGTTATGGGTCATATAGAGTCAAAAACTGAAATCAGCCAAATATCTTAACTTTGGCAGAAATAGAGATAATTTATTGAAAATTGAGCACAACATAGCAAGACTTCGGCATCTGATGAAGATGTTCCGCTTAAATGAAGATGAACTTCTTGAGCTGGCTGGTGCTGGATTGAAAACTCCATTACAACAAAAAGATCTATTCAGTTCAGAAATTAAGCTTACACACCTGAAAAGAATAGACAAGATATTTAGTAAAGGTCTGCATTATTATCTCGACCCTAAATCACCAAATGAATCAAAAGATTCAAGTATTTTCTTCAGAAAGGAAAGCTTCACAACGGATAATCTAAATAATAGAGCGATATCTGTAGTTAATCAATTCGAAGAATTGAAATTATCTTTGGAAGCAATTGCTAAATTGTCAGATCTTGAATATACAAGAGAATTAAAAACCATTACAACTGACATTAATCCTAAGTCAGTAGCAAAAGAAATCAGAAAACATCTTTACCCAAACTTCTCAAACAAAAGAAGAGATTTTCTTAAAGCTCTTATTCATAAACTCGCTGAGTTCAACATTTTGGTTTTCGAATTTGTCGAACATCCTTCGAGGAAGGAAAAAGCAAACATTGATGGGTTCTTCCTTAAACCGAACTTTATTGTACTTAAAAGACATCAAGCATTTAGAAGGGAAATATTTACGTTGGCTCATGAGTTGGGACATTACCTATTGAATAAAGAAGAAATTGAACAACTCGAATTAAGTCATATCTCCAATAAGAACTTATCTAAAATTGAAAGGTGGTGTAATGACTTTGCATTTTATTTCCTTGCTGGTAATTATTCTGACGGACTCGATAAATTAGAGGTAGCAAGTTCGAAAAACGACTATCACTTTGATACAATAAAGTTAATATCGCAAAATACTCATTTAAGTGAATTAGCATTATTCACAAGAATGCTTTTACGAAATCAAATCTCACCAAAGTCTTACAACAATATAAAGCAAGACTTTGAAGAACAATTTCGTAAGAGACAAGAAGCCATAGAAAAAGAGAGACAAATTTTAAAAGATCGAGGAATTCCACAAAGAGGATCAGTTGCAAAACCTATAAACTCCCCACTTTTTGTATCTACAATACAAACTGCATTTTACGAAGGGATTATCAATGAATATGAAGTTAGTAAACGGCTAAAAATGAAGCCAGAAAAAATAGAACAACTTATTCAATGATTGTAGTAATAGACACAAGCTCATTATTGGCCTTGGTACGTTACTACGGTATATTCGATAAAACGAATAAGATGCAGTCTATGTTCAAAACTAAAATTGAAAATGGAGAAATAGTTATTGTAGACGAAGTGCTGAATGAATGCAAAGGTACATCAAAGGGAGTAGTGATAAAGCAAATGAACTATCTTGATGACAAAGACTGGAAAAAAGAATTTAAAGTACCATTCAATACAAATAGTTTAATTGCTCCTGCTCCTCAAAAATTTATGAATCAAGTTGACAACAATTTTAAGGCACCTGGTGCTAAAAAGTTATCAGCAGAATTGTATGAAGTCAGAAAAAGGGAATTCTTAGAGTCAGCAGATATGAAAATGATAATCTATTGCTTAAATCAGAAGCATAAAAATCCCGATTTAGATATAAGAATTGTAACGGAAGAAACTGATACACCAAACGACAACAAAGCCTTCAAAAAAATACCTTCAATTTGCAAAACACTTAATATCAAGGTATCTACTCTTCCTGAATATTTGGATGAAATTGAAGACATAAACCTCGAGTTTAACTAAGAAACGCGTCCAATAACAAGCGATGATCATGTCAGATTGGCTATCGCCAAATCCGCCAGATATCGCTGATACCTTAAATCTCCACAATCACCATCCCCCCTTAACTCATTCCTCCCCCACGCTTCGATTAAAATAATACACATTCAATTCGTCAGAATTACTTTCTAAGACATCGACTTTACCATCACCGTTCAGGTCTGCTGTCAGTACATCATAAGTATTGAACTTCTTTTTACTTAAATCGCTTTTTATCCAAACAGTGGATCCTTTCTTATTCAAAAAGGCCGTATTCTTTTGTTTGAAGTTTCCGATCACAATGTCATCAAATCCGTCCAAGTCTAAGTCTCCAATTGTTATAGAAGAAGAATCATCTTTCTCAGTATCGAAAATTACACTATTGGTAAAAGTCATTTCTTTATTGCCAAAGTAAATAGCATTGGGATTGCCGACATTGGCGGTGGCTATATCCAGATAACCATCTTTGTTTAGATCGACTACTGCAACAGAACGAGTATTGTCCACTCCGCTGCCATAAGGAATTCTATTTGGAAAGTTTAAGTTGCCATCATTGAGATAGACAAAGTTGGGTTGCTCGTCTCTATTGGCTAAGACTAAATCCATATCTCCATCACTATCCATATCTGCAACTTCTACATCAATGGTAGAATCATCTTTTGAACCAAAGCCTAAGTTCTTAGTAAAGTTGCCTTTACCATCATTGAGACAGATCTCATTTTCTTCAGTTCTATTAGTAATTAAAATGTCAGGATCACCATCACTATCTATGTCTGCAACAATAATATTTCGGGTCTTGGCATTCGGTTTTCCAAAACTTGCGCCTTTTGTAAATTGCCCATGACCGTCATTTATAAATATGTAATTGGGCGCATAGTCATTTCCTACTGCTACATCTAAATCACCGTCCATATCAAAGTCTGCTAACTCAGTAGAGTAAGAGGTTTCTTGATCAACACCTAAAGGACGGGTAACAGAAAAGATGCCTGCTCCATTATTAACGAACACTCGATTTTGTCCTGGCCAGTGTCGGCCATTGGCCACTAAGACATCCATGTCTCCATCATTGTCAATATCTCCCACGCCTATGGACGCTGTGCGCTCTTCTAACGTTCCCAGTATCAATCGACGACTTGTGGTAAGATTCAACGATTGTGCGACACTCCCAATACTGTAAAGCATGAAAAAGGTAATTGAAATGTATTTCATGGTTAATAGTTTTAAAAAAAAAAACGCAGATGTGTTATTTGAAATGTTGGATACCCATAGAATTGTATAATTCTTTGGCGTAGAAGATGTGGTCGCCTTTCATCGTCCATTCCACCTTTCTGATATCACTGATATCATCCACAGGGTTGCCGTCGATTAAGATGAGATCTGCATGCTTACCCACTTCGATAGATCCATATCTATCATCTTGTCCAGTTATCCTTGCAGACTTAATCGTAGCCATCATCAATACCTCTGCTGCTGAGATACCCGCTTCTTCATATAGTTCAAGTTCACGATGATATAGGAACCCGGGTAATCCATCTGTTCCGGGAACTATGTCTATGCCTCGTTGATAGATGTCATGTATGACGTCCAGCATTTTTTTAAAGCTTTTCTTATATCTCTCCTTTTTATCCCCTTCTTTAGAAAGGCCACCACTATAGTAGCCTCGTTGATCCATCAGCGGAAGCCTCTTGAAGATCTTGCTGAAAGTAGGACTTGGTATTCCTTTTTCAGCGATATACATGTTTTCAAAAATCGCAACAGTCGCATCAACAAGGATATCTTTAGATTTTAAAAGAGCTACAAAATCCAAGTACTCCTTAGATTCTAAG
>CALISO010000041.1 GCA_938041445.1 uncultured Saprospiraceae bacterium | reverse complement strand
CCTGCTTCCTTCAGACAAGTCGTCACCAACTTCGCCCTTGCAGCTTACTACAGACTTCTGTCAAATTCATCTGGTAGATCTTTCATCTACTGGATCGTTTTGGTTATCTTTATAACCGTGGCATGCCAGGCACACACAAGCTGTGATCAGGGAATCGTTCCTTCGTCACGACTCCCGATACAGCCGATCCGGTTAACCGACAATTAATTTTTAGCACTTAGGCAAAATGAAAAACAATAGAATTAATTCCATACTGATTCAGCTCATCTTACTTTTTACATTTCTTGCTCTTGGGTGTGGAACTGATGAGAATTGCTCATTAAAATACACTATCCCAGAAGGATTTATTATAATGAAGGCAGACAAATCCAATCACGAGATACTAAAATTGAACTTCAGTGACAATGCAGAAATTACAATTCGTTGTGGCGCAATAGAGATTGACAAAAACAATATGCTTGATGATTTTACACAACTTGGAATATTTGTTCGAATGCAGATTTCTAAAATTGTAAAGAATCTAAAAGCATATAATAAAACAAAAGTAATTAATATATCACTTGGTGATATATTATATAATGGACAAGGATTTGATTATACTTCAAATGGAAATGAAAAATATATTCAAATGGGTATGATCCGTGTTGGTAAAAAGGTTTTTGAAATCCATCTAGAATGCTTGTCCAGCGGAAAAAATAAGTCAGCGACAAAAATGTATAAATTTATTGAAGAAAATATATCTGAATGATGAACAAATCAATTTGGTAATTAGGTTATAAACCCATAAGTGAGCACACTTTACTTACTACAATTGGTAGTTTTACACTTGTCATTGTAGTTCCATCGGTTCATAAATACTCAATAGATAAATACAATATAACAATTTGTTCTAGTAAGGATTATATTTAAAGGTATGCCTGAAGTTAGGCAGAAAGCAAATAAGACAAAATTTGATAATTCTCAATAAACTGATATAAGTAATATAAAGTCATTTGCTATAAAGATTAAGGAGAAAAACAAAGTAACACCAGATAACAATATATCACGCCAGTCTTCCTTCGTCAGACCTTCGGATACCATCCTCCGCTATCAGAATTGAAAATAAATACAATTGGAATATTTTGAATTGGGGCTATTAGGTCAGAATATTTTTCCAATCTAATAACTGGAAGAATTACCTATCAGTGTATTGATTTAGATGTGGCATATGGAAATTTGGTATGTCGTTGAATAATTAACAACATCTATAGAGAGTTTAATAGTGGCATAATGCAACATCAATGAAAACAGTTTGGGCTAAAATAATCCTATTCATATGCATTAGCATTTTTTTGTTCGAAGGATGCACACCGTCTATGAACCTATATGTTAGCTATCCTACTCTTAAGACCTCAGATTCTAAACTTCAATTAAGCTTTGAGTTCGAAAGAAAAGGTAAGCCATTAGATTTGCGAAGAGTATGGATTTATAAAGATGACCTTTTGGAATTGGAAATGGAGAAAGCCGACTTTACCAATGACATCCAATCTATATGGGATTTTCCTTCAATTCCTAAAGGATTCAAAATAACATATCCAGAAAATCTGAATGCCATACCTCCATTTAATAAAGCAGATAATTTGAAATTTTCATTCTTAGCAGATGGATCTTATAGTACTTATGAGTATAAGCCCTACCCTGAGTAACGCCGATCCGACATAAGCCACCCTCCCTATCAAACACTACCTATTCCCCACTCTTCTGTACAATTGCATTATTGTAGAATAAAGAACAGTATACTATTACCAGGGATTCTCTAAATCCTTTGCTTCATACTTATGACTCCGATCAATAAAGTATGACTCCTTACCAGTTTTAAGATTAAGAGTATCTCCTTTGACAAGCCGATAGATGAATGCAATGGGTGCAAGTATCAAGAAGAATACGACACTGAGGAGAACTCGACTATTAAACCATCCTAGCGCTGCCAATACCTTAGTCCATCCGTAATCTATCCACCGTGCAATATGACTAGACAGCAAGGCTGAAAACCCTACACCTACAGCAATCTGTGCAATCAATGTCACTCCACTGATCAACCAGATGATCAGGAGAAAGATCACAACAGTGAGTGAAGACTGATATGTTGTAGATTGATTAGATTGCATACTAGAAGATCGTATAGATAAATGATCCCACAGCTGATGACTCAGCAAAAATGAGTAAGATTCCTATCAGCAAGATAATCACGATCAATGGTAGCAGCCACCATTTTTTTCGCTCCTTGAGAAATGCTAATAAGTCTTTTAAAAATTCCATTCGGATAGTAATTTGGGTTAGTCCAAGGTAAATTCTTCCTTCCACTTATCTTCTGACTGCCAATCTGGTTGTGCAGTCTTCTCAAAGATAAAATCATTTATCACAAGGTAGTCCATCTCAGTCCGCATAAAACATCTATACGCGTCCTCAGGTGTACAGACAATAGGTTCACCTCTGACATTGAATGACGTGTTGATCAATACACCGACTCCTGTCATTGACTTAAATGTAGACAGCAATTGATGATATCTGGCATTGTACTTTCCATCTACCGTCTGTATACGTCCAGTAAAGTCTACATGCGTGATTGATGGTAAAGATGATCGATTGACTCTGAGTTTGTCCATCAATGGTAGCCCTGCATATCCTGGCGGTACATCTTGTCTAATATGATCAGAGATTTCTTTGACTACAAGCATATAAGGTGAGGCGTGATCGTGATCAAAGTAAGTCTCTACATCCTCTTCTAATACCGATGGAGCAAATGGTCGGAAACTTTCTCGATACTTGATCTTGAGATTAATCTTTTGCTGCATTTCGGTATTGCGAGCATCACCTAGGATACTTCTATGACCTAGAGCTCGTGGACCAAATTCCATTCTTCCTTGATACCAACCTACGACATTCCCTTCAGTGATAATCTTGGCAGTGTTAGCCACTAAGGCATCTAGATCAGTAACCTCTGTGGCTACAGCTTTATATTGCTTGATGACTTTGATGACTGCATCACGAGAGTACTCTGGACCAAGGTAACTGCCTTGCATCGTATCAAGTGATTCCTTTTCTATCATAGGCTGATCAAGATAGATGTGATGAGCTGCCATTGCGGCACCTAGAGCTCCACCGGCATCTCCGGCAGCTGGTTGTATCCACACATTATCGAAGATGCCTGCCTTGATCAATTTACCATTAGCAACACAGTTAAGCGCAACACCACCTGCTAGTACCAGATTCTTACTACCTGTCAATTCCTTTGCGGATGTTGCCATAAGTAAGACAATCTCTTCCGTTAAATGCTGGATGGCCAGTGCCAAATCCATATGATCTTGAGTGATCTCTTCTGACACCTCACGACGCTTAATACCAAAAAGCTGCTCCCACTTCTTATCAAATACCATCCTAAGCCCAGTCGCATAATTGAAGTAAGATTGGTCAAGTCTAATAGATCCATCCGGCTTTATCTCGCAGAGGTGCTCTCTGATGACTTGCTGATACTTAGCATACTGCTCTGACTGCGCATTGCCATATGGAGCTAGACCCATCATCTTGTACTCACCACTATTCACCTTGAAGCCAAGAAAATAGGTGAATGCCGAATACAACAATCCTAAAGAATGTGGAAAACGCATTTCCTTGAGGATAGATATCTTGTGTCCTTCTCCGTGACAGATGGATGCTGTTGCCCACTCTCCCACACCATCAATCGTCAATACTGCTGATTCCTGATATGGTGATGGATAGTATGCACTCGCTGCATGAGATAGGTGGTGCTCAGGAAACAACAATGTCGTCTTACTTCGATCATAATCTCCGATTGCTTCAAGGGCAGTTCGGATATTTTTCTTCATGAAGAGTTTTTCCTTTACCCAGACTGGCATAGAAGAGATGAATGACCTCAGCCCTCTTGGGGAAAATGCGTAGTACGTCTCAAGTAATCGCTCAAACTTTAAAAATGGCTTGTCATAAAAGGCGATATGGTCAACCTCCGAAAGATGTACACCAGCTTCCTCTAGACAATACTTGACTGCCTCTGTAGGAAAACTTGCATCGTGCTTGATACGAGTAAATCTCTCTTCTTGAGCAGCGGCAACAATGACTCCATCTACAAGAATAGCCGCTGCAGAATCATGATAATATGCTGATATACCCAATATGATCATTCTGCCAGTAGTACTTGTCTGATGTAAGGAAGTAATGTGTCAGCAACCATCTCTTGACCATATTTATTCCAATGATATCCATCAGAACTATTGATTCTAGGTCTTTGAAATTTATGCTTTTCAATAATTCTTCCAGGACCATCTGTAAAGAGAATTGAGTGCTTGCCAGCTGACTTACGCATATCTGCCAGCATTGGCTCATAGACGCTTGCGCTAAACATCATAAGAGGTGTATCACCGACTGACTTCTCTATCCGGCCAATGATTGACTCAGTTAACTTGACTGCTTCATCGTATTCAGCATACTCTCTACCCTTAGTAGACATTAATTCTTGAGCTGAAGGTCCATCATACTTGAGAACAGATTGATTCAGCTTGAGTCTGATGACACGAAGTAATCGAGACTTATCAGTGACTTCTTGCCAGCGAGACTTACCCGCTACTTGGTAATCAATCTTACCAGCACCTGAGTAGTAAGGTCGTCTGAGACCAACTTTATAGCTACTATGCTCTTCTAGAGGTGCATAGTTATCGATATAGTCATTATCGCAAACCTGGAGAACTACTAAGTCTGGTTTAATCGTCTTCAGATATTGCTCAATGATTAATGCTTCTTGCATTGTGCCATAGCCCGCCTGACCGTAGGCGAATACTTCCACATCAAGACTATCACCGATGATTGAGTAGAATGTCTCTGCATTATTCACCTCCGCAGATTGAGTATAAGAGTCTCCAACAAACAGAATCTTACGCTTACTGGAGCTCAGATCACCATAGACTCTAAAGCCATCAGCTTCAGTCTCATAAGATACTTGATATGTCGAGTCAGACTTCCAGTCAGAGATACTGAAGTTTTCTTGATAATCTGGTTTGCTTATCCAACCGATTTCACTATCAGGTAATGACTTACCATAATAGTAAGAATTGTCAGGAGCAGGAGTCATAATCCGCATCACTATCTCAGTCAGCACTGCGAGTATCGTCAGCAGTATCGTCAGTATGATAACTGTGTATAAGATTTTTCGACTAAGACTTCGAGTTGCCAAGTGATCTGGGTTTGAATTTAGACGCCGAAGATATGAAGGTATTTGGCGGTGACCAACATATCAACTATTTAAGGTGAGTGATGTTTTTGATTATATTCGCCATTAAGACTAAATAGATTGCATATTGGGAACAGAGAGTAAGGTATATGATTATGGGATCATCGGTGGTGGAGTAGCTGGACTCCAGTTAGCACTAGCGATGCTAGAGAACCCATTCTTTACTCATAAGACAATCATCATTATAGAATCAACAGCCAAAGATGTCTCCGATAAGACGCTATCTTTCTGGGAGAAAGGTATTGGTAAGTGGGATGACCTCATCACCAAGTCTTGGAGTAAGGGCAAGTTTATAAATGCTGATGGAGTTATCAATCATCTCAATCTAGGTGCTTACAAGTATAAGACATTACCGGCCATTAATCTCTATGACTATGCTATCAAGACATTGACTAGTGATGATCGAGTCACTTGGGTAAATGCAACTGTAAGTCAACTCAATGAAAATCAAGACCTAGCTACTATCATTACTGACTCCATCGAGATCAATGTCCGTCATTGCTTTGATAGTCGTGTAGCCGTTAACTATGCGGATATCATCCAAGAAAGTGCTACAGTTTATCAACCCTTCCTTGGATGGGAGATTGCATTTGAAGAGGCAGTATTTGATCCCGAAACGTTCACAATGATGGACTTTCAATTTCGGAGAGATGACGATACGAGTTTCTTTTACATTTTGCCTACGAGTAATCGTTCTGCAATGGTTGAGTACACCCTATTTGTCCCTGAGATCACAGATATGTCAGACTATGAAGACCATATCAAGGCATATATCCAAACATACATCAGCGAAAAACCTTACGAAATACAACATAGAGAACAAGGGTTGATCCCAATGTCCACCTATCCATTCCATAAAACGAATTCACCAAGAGTCACAAAAATTGGCACTGCAGGATCTTGGGTCCGACCAAGTAGTGGCTATGCCTTCAAGTATATCGAAAGTTATGTAGAAAAGGTCATTGATAACTTGATCAACGGTAGAAGAGCCGATCATAAACTACTCCACTCAAGGCATCGGATGATGGACCGACTACTCTTAGATATCCTCCAGAAGAAGAATGCACTCGGACCAGGACTATTCGAGACGATGTATACCAAGACTCCAATAGAGGCGATATTCAAATTTCTCGATGGACAATCATCACTAATAGAAGATATCAGACTGATGAATACCTTCAAGTGGAAACCATTCTTCCAAGCCATCAAACGACAATATCTTTCTTAGATAAATAAGTCTAAAGTTATCTAAAACCACAATCATATTAAGAATATTTACTATATGTAAATAACTGACAGGTTGGTCTGATTAAAAATTTCATTTAAATAATCAAATGAACAAAACCCAATATCACAAAATAGCTTACTTTTGCCCTCGGAGGGCTGTACGGCCAGCTCCTACTGAATTCCCCCAGGGCAGAAATGCAGCAAGGGTAAGTGGTTGAGCGGTTCGGTGCAGTTCCTCTTTTTTTTGTCTATACATCACTTAATAATATAGTCTCTTATGAAGTTTTTCGTTGATACAGCTAATCTAGATCAAATAAAAGAAGCATACGACCTCGGTATACTTGATGGTGTCACTACTAATCCATCATTGATGGCTAAGGAGGGTATCTCTGGTGCTAAGAATGTGGAAGATCACTACAAGAAAATCTGCGAAATAGTAGATGGAGATGTGAGTGCTGAAGTCATATCAACAGACTTTCAAGGAATCATAGACGAAGGCGAGTATCTCGCAACACTTGCACCTAATATCGTGGTCAAAGTACCAATGATCAAGGATGGTGTTAAAGCGATTAGCTACCTTTCTGGTAAAGGTATCAAGACGAATTGTACATTAATCTTCTCTGCAGGTCAAGCTATACTTGCGGCTAAGGCAGGAGCTACATACCTCAGTCCGTTTATCGGAAGAGTTGACGATATCACTTGGGATGGAATGAGCCTCATCTCAGATATTGCTGAGATCTATGCGATCCAAGGTTATGAAACAGAGATCCTTGCGGCTTCAGTAAGAACTTCACTTCACATTGTACAAGCGGCG
>CALISO010000040.1 GCA_938041445.1 uncultured Saprospiraceae bacterium | reverse complement strand
CGGACGAATCTATGGAATGTACTAAAGATAATGGTGGTTATAGCGACGGGGTCCCACCTCTTCCCATTCCGAACAGAGAAGTTAAGCCCGTCAGCGCCGATGGTACTACATTAGTGGGAGAGTAGGTCGCCACCTTTTTTTAAAACCCTTTATAGTTGGATCAAATCCGCCTATAAAGGGTTTTTTTATATATAACCTTGCAGAAGTTGTAGACTTCTAGAGATGTAATATTCTTTGATTTCTGATTCTAGGTAGTCGGTCGTATGTAAACCAGTAACAGTAAGATTAGCCTTTAGTCTTATTTCATAATCATGAATATGTGTGTTCTGCATAAGGTTATGTATCTCCACAAACATATTACCAGTGACTAAATACTCATCACTAAAGATTCCATCTACAAGTTTGTTTATAGTGATGAATTGTTCTTCAAGACAGAGAATATGATAGGGGTCAAATAGAGTTTTTTGTTCACTCTTATCTGAGACTTTGAGGTATTTAGCTTCATCTTGTGTAGTCAGATCTATAGTAAAGTATGGGCTGTATTTATCTAGAATGTTATCTACGTTAGCTCTATTTTCATTACTACTTAGGGAGAACTCGCCTTTTTCATACCACAAATGGGTCGACTCTTCTCTTATCACATAGGGAGCTCCTTTCCAATCTCTATCATACAAAGCAATTTTTACATCAGGATATTTAAACCTGGCAGCGTTGAAATGTAATAAATCAACTTGTCTTAGAAAGAAGATAGAAAAACCAAGTGCAAAGAAGAAAATGACTAGATGTATAGGTTTTGGATACAAAGTGTTTATTTGATAAATACAATTCTACTTACAAAAGTGTCGGGATCTCGGAATTGATCAGTCGTGGATGAAAACACTAAGTATATTCCAGTACTAGCTTTTGTTCCATTGTAGTCGAATCCATCCCATATTGCTTGCCCACCAATAGAATTTCCTTCATATACAAGGTTTCCATTAATGTCAGTGATTTTAATACTTGCATTTTTGGCTAGACCTTTTATCGCAATAGGTCCCTCATAATCTGGCCTTACTGGATTGGGAAAAACTGTTGCTGAACCAGAGTGAGAAAAACTAGCAGCTGTTGATTCTGTTTTAATTGCATTAAGCCCACTATTAGTTGCGATATACATAATGCCACTCTTTCCATCATATGCAAAGTCAATAATGGTGTTGTCGAGTAGCGGAGAGTTCTCGGAGGTATAATGGTGTTGCCGTGTTAACCCATCAGCAGATTGAACAAAGACACCATTTGTGGTACCAAACCATTTCTGATTACCACCATCAGTATCTATAGTTCTGATTGACTCTGTAGCTAACAATGCAGCTAGATCTCCATCTTGTTCAACTTTACGAGTTGCACCTGCACATTCTCCTTCAAAGATGTTAGAGCCACATCTAAAAACTACTGGGCCTAATTCGCTACCTACCCATATATCTCCGTCATCATCTTTATGTACGGAGTATATTACACCAGATTCTAATAATGTATTGCTTTGATTAAGTTCAAAGAACCTATCATCTGTTGGGTCTGCAATAGTGCCACCATCATCATATACAAGTACGCCACCATTGTTACCTGCAAGAGTCATCCATTTATATCCAAGGTCATCTATGACTAGATTAGAAACAAAAGTATTGTTTCCTAGATTGAAACTATGCCAAATGCCTTCAGCCGTAAGTACATTCAAAGCATTTGCTGCAGCATAATTCAATACCCATAAGTTATCATCATCGTCATATACCAAATCTGTGATTCTAGTTCGAGCTTCGTCACCTATTGCGCCTTCAAGGCTCGTTCCTGTATGTTTATTATAGACAACACCATCTCTTTGATTAGTATCAAACTCTAATATTCCATTCCAATAAGTACCTGCCATAACAGCGGAAGTGATAGGATTCTTGGTTATCGTATAGAAGTTGAGAAGATTTGAGTCGGCGATAACTTGAGTGTTAAACTCATTAAAGTTAGTCCAATCACCATCTGCAAACTGATAAAAGCCAGACCTGTCAAATGTGTAAGTAAAGTTATCTGCTGCTCCACCCGAAGCAATATATAGGGTATCATCTACGATTTCAAGATCACTCATATTAGTAGCACGAGGACCATCACCCTCTATACGATTACAAGTTCCATTTTGGATAAATCTAATATCATTAAATTCATCGGCAACCCAAAGAGTACCAAACTGGTCTTGTATTATATCGTTAGTATTATTAATGCAGTTGCTTGGCATTGCCTCTAATGTACTTGTCAAGGGATCATAGAGATATAGCTCTACATTACTTTCAGAAGTCTCAACTCCAAGTCCCAGTTTTCCATCAACTTCAAAAATGAACCTAAAGTCAAAAGCTGCTATGTCAATCTGTTCAAAAGTATTTACAAGAGTTGTCTGATATAACCTCTCTTCTGTGATTAAGTACGTTGTATTATCCAACTCAATAGATTGCAGTGCCGTATAAATAGAGTCGAGACCAACGTCTGTTCCTTGGAGTTCCCAAAAATTGAAATTTGAAGGATTCTGAGAACTGTTTAGGTCGAAGGTATATAGGCCTTGCTCAGTACTAGCATATATTTTTTCTTGGAAGGTATTGATTGTATTAACCCTGAAGTTAGTGGAAGCGAAAAAACCAAATTGATTTAATTGGAGGTCGTACTCTACGATGCCAAAACCCGTAGCCATGTAGGCGATTCCGTCATTAACATGAATGTCATAGATAAATTTGTCTCCTAGAATCGACTTTTCGATAATGTCGTTAACTTCAGTGACAGTATTACCTGAGATAATGTCCAATCTCGTGTTGTTATAAGCGATGATTAGCTTATCTGTTGTCTCATCATAATTCAAGGCACTAATACGAACATCGTGCAATCCATCAATCTTTGACACTTCTCTTCTTTCAAGAGTTTGTTTGTCGATACTAAGAAGGGCAACAGTGGTAGCATAGTATACCTTGTCTTCACTCTGAGTTACATATCTACCTGTTTTATAAGGTAGATAGATCTCCCAATCTCCAATAGCAAGATTGTTCTGGCCGACAGCAGTGTTGTGCATGCCACTCATAATAAACAGCAATAGTAATGTAGCAGTAAAGATTTTCTGTCTAGTCATAAGAATTAGTAATTGCTTGTAGTCTCTGAAATTAACGACAAGGAAGAGCTGAGAGTGTTCTGTAGGCTAAGGAAATTGCTAAAAAGCGATCACAAAAGACACAACACTAATGATATAGGCTACTTTCTTCGATTGCTTTATAGACAAGATCTGGAACAAGGTACTGAATGCTTCTGCCTTCTTTGCGTAGACGTCTGATGTAACTAGCTGAAAGATGAAGAAGGGGAGTTTCTGATAAGATTGTAACTTTTGGATGAGACTGTAGATCACCCAACTCATAGCCTGGCCTTGCAAATACGATGATAGAGTAGTGCTCTAAAATTTGTTCATAATTCTTCCATTTGTGGAATGTGCCAAGGTTATCCCCTCCCATAATCAGGGTAAATGACTTCTCCGGATATTTTTCAGATAGATGAGTTAACGTGTCTATTGTATATGAAGGCTTTGGTAAACTGAACTCAACATCACTGCTTTTGAGATTTGGATTATCACCTATAGCCAGGTTGAGCATATGTAACCTATCATAATCATTTGCTAAAGAATCTTTCTGCTTATGAGGGTTATGTGGAGACAGCACCATCCAAAGCTCACTAAGCTCAGAATGGTTGAGGATATAGTTGGCAATAATTAAATGCCCAACATGGACAGGATTAAACGAACCAAAAAAAAGTCCGGTCGCTTTCATAGTCTTGGCTGAATTAATATGCCACCATTACTGGCATCACAAGCATCAATAAATCTTGTCCTTCTTCTTGATTCTCTGGTACAAGTATACCGGCTCGGCTTGGCCCTTCAAGATGTAGCTCCACTTCATCCGAATTGATAATACCTAACATCTCTATCAAGAACTTAGCACTGAAACTAATAGTGAATGGATCACCCTTATACTCACACTGTAGCACTTCGTCTGCCTCATTGGCAAAGTCAATGTCTTGAGCAGAAATAGAGAGCTTATCTTCTTCTAACTTGAGTACAACTTGGTTAGTTGTCTTATTGGCATAAATAGCAATTCTCTTGAGACTGCTCTGAAATGAAGCTCTTGAAATCTTCATCACATTAGGACTTGACGCTGGGATGACGCCATTATAGTCTGGGTACTTCGCATCAATTAATCTAGCGATAATCTTAGTCTCACCACTTGAGAAGAAGACATTCTTAGAGTTGTAGCTGATTGAAACTTCCTCGTCTGGGTGTATAACATTTTTTACAAGAGATAAAGACTTCTTAGGTACGATAAATGTATCTGACAACTCAGAGTTAATGCCTGCGAATGAGTGCTTGACAAGCTTTTGAGCATCGGTAGCAACCAAGATGATCTTATTGTAATCAAGTTGCATAAGCACACCAGTCATTGCTAGTCTCAACTCATCATTACTAACTGCGAAGCTGGTATTATTTATTGCTGTGATGACATCTTTGCTCTTAGCAACAAAATTGCTCACTTCCAATTCTTGTGGAATTTCTGGAAAGTCTGCGGGGTCATTTCCTGTGAGTTTATACTTACCATAGCTAGAGGTAATTCTGATATCAAGATTTTCTTCATTGATGTCAAATGATACAGGTTGCTGAGGTAATGCCTTAAGTGTATCGAGCAATACTTTCGCAGGGACACAGATTGTCATTTCGCCGTCGGCAATCACATCGACCTTAGTGATAATCGTCGTTTCGAGGTTAGTCGCGGCGATTGTCAAGACGTTGTCTTTGATATGAAATTTATAATCTTCAAGTATTGGTAATACAGGGTTGGAAGATAGGGATCCACTACAAATCACTAATCCTGAGAGCAACTCTGAAGATGAAACATCAAACTTCATAAGGTTAAATATTTAGTCCTTGATTAACAAAGCACTAAAATAGAAGGAATAGGGTAAAAACCGGCTATTTGTCATTGAGTATTTTAATTTTGTGTGTAGTTATACTTATGGCCAATAGAACTCAAAAACCCTCCATAAACAGTCAGTACAACCTGTCTATCCCCAAGCCTCGGATACTCACCCTAGATAACGGCATCAATGTTTATATCATAAAGGGTGAAGGTCTAGGTATTATCCGTATGGATTTTATGTGGAAAGGAGGTCGTACTACAGAGATTATTCCAGGGTTAGCCCGTAGTAGCATACAATGTCTCAATGATGGTACATCCATATATTCTTACCAAGAGCTTTCTGAGTTGTTTGACTTCTATGGTAGTAGTGTGAGTTACCGTTCATCTCTCGAACATCTCCATGCATCTATTTCTCTGATCAAGGGGAATATTGATGATGTAATCCCAACATTTATTGCGACAATAGTTGATCGCAAGATAGATGACGTCTTGCTAAAGCAAAGGCAGAATAGATTTGCCGAAAGGCTAACATCAGAACTCTCTAAGAATACAGTAGTTGCTTATAGGGAGTTGACTGAGCGGTTATTCGGCCAAGATCACTTATATGGGTATAGTACTCAGCCAAGTGATTATACAGAGATAACTCCAAGTCAAGTGAAGAGTTATCTTGACAAGCATATCAATACAGAGGGTTGTACAGTAGTGATCAGTGGTGACATTGGGCAGGCTGAGGAAGCAACAATAGTTGGTCAATTAGAATCAATTGCAAGGCAAAGTTCCGAATATTCGCCACCGAGATATCATCCAGTATCGAATGCTAACGACATAGGTAGAAGGCTTTATTTACCTGGACATCAACCGAACCAAGTGACAATCAGAATGGGTCGACGGTTATTCTCTAGACACCATGAGGATGCTAACCATATCAGACTATCTAATATGATATTGGGAGGATACTTTGGATCAAGATTGATGACTAAGATCAGAGAAGAAAAAGGTTACTGCTATCACATAGATTCATCGGTTGATTTACTCGATTATGATGGTTACATCAGCATCTCAGCTGAGGTCAATGCCAAATTCACTAGTGAGTGTATCGAAGAGATAGAATCTGAGATGAAACAATTGATGAAAGAAAATGTGCCAGATGATGAGTTAGATAGGGTAAAGCAGTACATTAGAGGTCAGTTTTTGATGGACTCTGATGGTGTATTCGCAGCGAGTAATTTAGTAAGAAGATATTTGGCTGTTGGAAAGGACGAAACAGAGTTCCAAAAGAAGCTGGAAGTACTAGAAACAATCACTGCTGATGATATACGATCAGTAGCCAGAAAGTACTTCAATCCCGTTGAATATATGCAGGTAATTGTTGGTGATATACCAGATAGTATGTCACTCTAGCTCCCGTTTACTTATTGGGAACAGTTTTTGTATAGTAGAATTAGTAATAGTAGCCTAAAGCAACCGGATGTTCAATTTTTTCAAGCAAGAATTAGCAATAGATCTAGGAACAGCGAATACGCTGATCATCAAAGATGGTCAAGTAGTAGTTGATCAACCTTCTATCGTCGCAATTAATAGAATGACTAATGAAGTCATCGCAGTAGGCCGAAAGGCGATGTTGATGCATGGTAAAACCCATGAAAACATTAAAACCATTAGGCCACTCAAGGATGGTGTAATCGCAGACTTTCAAGCTGCAGAAAATCTGATCCAAGGATTAATTGAATTAATCGAAGATAAGAAACGACTGTTCAGTCACCTCAAAATTGTCATTTGTATTCCATCTGGTATCACTGAAGTGGAAAAGAGAGCAGTATTTGACTCCGCTGATCACGTTGATAGTAAGGAGACATATCTCATACATGAACCAATGGCTGCGGCACTTGGAATTGGGCTTGATGTACAAGCGCCAGAAGGGAATATGATTGTTGATATAGGAGGTGGTACTACAGAGATTGCAGTAATTGCACTATCAGGAATCGTTACAGATCAATCTATCAGGATTGCCGGAGATGAATTCACCAACGATATCATCGACTTTATGAAGCGTAAGCACAATCTGCTTATTGGAGAAAGAACTGCGGAAGATATCAAAATCGGAGTAGGTGCAGCTATTCAAGATCTTGAAGACCCACCAGCAGACTTCCCTGTTAATGGAAGAGATCTTCTAACAGGTATTCCAAAGCAGGTAATGACCAACTATGAAGACATCGCAGAAGCACTAGATAAGAGTATCAGTAAAATCGAAGAGGCCGTCCTAAAAGCACTAGAAGATACTCCTCCAGAGTTGGCATCAGATATCTACCACCGAGGGATATACCTCACAGGTGGAGGTGCCTTGCTTCGAGGTCTTGATGTTAGACTGAGTCGTAGAACTAAGTTGTCTGTGCACATTGCTGAAGATCCATTAAGAGCAGTGGTCAGAGGTACGAGCCTAGCTCTTATAAACTCAGATGAGTATTCGTTCTTGATTGATAGACAAAGTCTGTAATTTAGGGTTTTGCTATGCAGAACCTTATTCAATTTTTAATAAAGTATGGTTACTTGGGCTTGTTTCTCTTGCTCCAGTTTATTTGCTTTACTCTGATAGTTAAGTACAATCAGAGTCAGAAAGAGATATGGGTCAACTCTTCTCACTTGTATATGTCCAAGCTTTCTCAGCGATTTGCCAATGTGAATCAGTACTTTGATCTGAAGACAGAGAATGATAGCATCCAAGCTGACAATGCAAAGTTGATTGAGCAGATTATCAACTTCAGAATCTACGATACGGATAACACATTCAACGAATTTGTACAGAAAGATACAATGCCCTACAGGATCATACCAGCAAGGGTGACAAGTAAGATTGTGAATCAAGCGAATAATTTTGTCACTATTAACAAGGGAGCTCTTGATGACATCAGACCTGATATGGGAGTTATCTCAGCTAATGGAGTCGTGGGCACTGTCATTGCTGTGAGCGATCATTTTGCTAAGGTGATGCTCTTACTCAATAGTCGGAGTCAATTGAGCTGCAATATTGTTAATAGTGAATTTTTTGGAACACTGAAATGGGATACGGGGGATAATAGAACAATGTACTTAGATGCCGTTCCCAAGTTTGCAGAAATATCTAAGGGAGATACGGTTGTCACAAGTGGGTTCTCAACGCTATTTCCAAAAGGAATAATGATAGGAACGGTAGAAGATTTTTTAATACCAGAGGGTAGTAACAACTACTCAATTGAAGTGAAACTCTCGGAAGATCCTACGTTGGTAAATCTTGTCTATGTGATAGACGCTGAATATTCAGAAGAAGAACGAGAGTTAAACGAAATCGACAAAGATGAACTACAGTAGAATCGGTCGACATATCGCTTTGATAATATTCATCCTCGGCATACAGATTTTTGTTTTACAGAGAGTGGATCTGACCTTTGGAGACTTCAAGTACATTCACTTGTTTATCTACCCTTATTTGGTAATGACACTTCCTTTCAACTTCAATAAATACTACCTCTTAATCTATGCATTTTGCATAGGTATGATTGTGGATGTGTTTTTTGGAACATATGGAATTCATGCGGCGTCTTTGTTATTGATAGGTATGATGCGACCAACTATTTACAGACTATTTGAGCCTAGAGAAGGTTACACGGCCAGGGAACTCCCTACAGTAAGTAAGCAAGGATTGACATGGGTGCTGACTACAGCGTCAGTTTTGATGTTGACTTTTTGTTTGTTTTTATTCAGTGTAGAAGCATTTTCCTTCGTTTACTTATCCGAGATTCTTCTTCGGAGTATCTTTAGTTTTCTTGGGTCAATCATTCTGATATTTTTGACCTATATATTGTTTAATTCTAAAGGATAGAGCTGTTGCAAAAACAGGGAGTGATACTAGCGTTTTTTTTATTAAGTTTTGTGGGTCTTTTGCTCAAAGCAGCCCAAATACAAATACTTGATAGCACCTATTCAGCTAAGGCAGATAGAACGACTCTAGTCAAAAAAACACTATACCCATCACGAGGCATTATTTACGATCGCAACGGTAAGCTTCTAGTACTCAATAATCCGATCTACAATATCAATGTCACATACAATAAAGTAAGCCCAGAAATTGACACCACCAAACTTTGTGAGTTGCTGAAAATAGATAAGGAAACTTACGTCCAAAACCTCAACAAGAATTGGAGAGATGCTAGATATAGTAAATCAGTGCCTTTTACCTTTATGAGTAAGGTGGATCCTGAGGTGATTGGGCGGTTTATGGAGCACCTACACAGTTTTGAAGGATTTGAGACATCGATTAGAAATATCAGAAACTACCCACACCAGAGTGCCTCACATACTTTAGGTTTTATGGGAGAGGCAGATAAGGACGATATTGCGTCTGGCAAATATGAGTTGGGTGATTACATCGGCCGGACAGGTCTAGAAATGGAGTACGATTCTATACTCAGAGGTCAAAAAGGACAGCAGTATCTTCTTAAAGATGCTGTAGGTCGTGAATCCTCGTCTTATGAAAATGGAAAGCTTGATGAAAGCCCAAAAGCAGGACAAGATCTTGTCAGTACTATTGACCTTGACCTCGAAGCATATATCGAAGAATTAATGGAAGGTAAGAAAGGCTCAGTCGTCGCGATTGAGCCAAGCACTGGAGAAATCTTAGCAATGGTCTCAGCACCAAATTATGATCCTAACTCTCTTAATGTTGACTCTGGAAGAGGAGAGGTGTATACGAAGTTGATAAACGATAAAGCAAATAAACCACTTTTAGATAGGTCTATTACAACCAAGTACCCGCCGGGATCAATCTTCAAGCCTATCCTTTCATTGATTGCTTTACAAGAAGGCGTTTGGTATCCTAGTAAGGCAGTTAGTTGCAACGGATATTATCAATATCGGACGTTCAAATATGGTTGTCATCCACATGTAAGTCCTCTAAGTATGAAGTCTGCAATTTTGCACTCTTGCAATAGTTACTTCTTTCAAATGTTGAGAGATCTGGTAGAGAAAGAAGGATGGAATAATCCAGGAGTAGGTCTGAATATACTCAATGAGCACCTTTATGATTTTGGACTAGGTGTAAAAACAGGGATAGATCTCCCAGGTGAGAACAGAGGCTTCTTACCCACGACTAAGTACTATAATGATCTATACAATGATAAGTACTCCTCATGGAAGTCAACCTACATCATGTCAATCGGAATTGGGCAAGGCGAATTTGAATTTACAACATTGCAGATTGCTAACCTTGCTTCAATCTTGGCGAATAGAGGGTTCTATATTCAACCCCACTTAATCAAAGAAATAGAAAACCCTGACGGCACAAGTACAGTACCTAGATATTCACCTAAGAGAGTAAGGATTGATGAAGAGCATTTTACTACAGTCATTGATGGGATGAGACAGACAGTCCAATATGGAACAGGTGCATCAGCAGGTGTCCCTGGCATACAGATTTGTGGAAAGACGGGCACAGCTCAGAATCCTCAAGGTAAAGATCACTCGGTGTTTTTTGCTTTTGCTCCCAAGGATGATCCTCAGATTGCTGTAGCTGTTTTTATTGAGAACGGAGGATTCGGAGCGACAGTTGCAGCGCCTATTTCAGGCCTAGTCATCGAGAAGTATCTCAAGGGTGAAATCTCTCCTTATAAAAAGAGAACAGAGACGAATATGAAAGAAATAAAACTCATCGAAACTACTCCACTATGATAATCTCTTGTATTGTTGCCATAGATAATAACGATGCTATCGGCAAGGGCAATGACATTCCTTGGTACCTGCCAGCAGATCTTAAGTATTTTAAGAAGAACACAATCAATAAGACTATTCTTATGGGTCGTAAGTGTTTCCAATCTATTGGAAGACCATTGCCCAAGAGAAATAATATTGTTGTGACACGTGACCCTTTTTATATAGTGTCCAACTGCATAGTAGTCCGAAGTATCGAAGAAGGGATTCAATGGTCTGTTAATAATGGTGATGAAGAGCTGTGCATCATCGGTGGAGGCACAATCTACGAACAGACGCAAGATCTATGGGACAAACTTTACATCACACAGGTTGACCTAACTGTGGAAGAGCCAGAAATTTTCTTTCCCAAGGTTGAGTTCGACAAATGGAAATTGATCAGTGAAGAACCTCACTCTAAGGACGAGAAGAATCCACACGATTATGTATTTAAGCAGTATATACGGACATAGACAATGGCACGATCTGAAAGCCTACCAAGAGAAGACCTTCTCCATTTTGTATGGAAAACTAAACGTATCCGACTCACAGAACTGGAGACGACAGATGGACAACAGTTAGAGATAGTTGATTTTGGATTTCATAATCATGATGCCGGCCCAGACTTTAGCAATGGAAAGGTAAAGGTGGGTACTACAACATGGATTGGTCACATTGAAATGCATGTGAGATCCTCTGATTGGAATCGACACAGCCACTCTTCTGACTTGGCCTATGACAATGTGGTCTTACACGTGGTCTATCAACACGATCAGGAAATATACCGAAAGGATGGTAGTAAGATACCTACGCTTGAGCTAGCTGACCTGATAGATTCTATACTGATGGAAAGGTATGATGACCTTATCAGTCAAGCCCATTGGATACCTTGCCAATCTATACTGCCAGAATTAAACTTAACATCTTTACCCATTTGGCTAGAAAGGTTATCAGTCGAACGCTTAGAAAGAAAAGTTACAGAATATCGCCAATTGCTTGACAAACAATCTAACGACTGGGATCAAGTATTTCACATTGCAATGTTGCAGCGCCTTGGATTGAGGGTAAACAAGGTCGCATTTTATAATATAGGTCTCAATCTACCACTACAGATATTGCTAAAACATCAAGACGACATTCAGACTGTGGAGGCCTTGCTCTTTGGTACAGCCGGCTACCTAGGCGAGACTCTCGAGGACAACATCTATCACGCTGGATTGAAAAGCACCTATACATTTTTAGCTCACAAGTATAAGTTGGCACCAATTGATAATACTCAAGTGAAGCACGGTAGACTGCGTCCTCAAAACCTGCCCACCATTAGGTTGGCCCAATATGCGAGGCTAATCGAAACCTATGGAAGAATATTCAGTAGAATCATTGAGTGTCGATCTATAGGACAGATAGAGGCCCTGCTGGCAACCAAGATCACGGGAGGATTTTGGTATGACCACTACACATTTGCGAAGACTTCAACACCTATTGAGAAGACTCTAGGTAAATCGACAATCTACTCACTGATTATCAATCTTGTCAGTCCGATGATCTTTCTTAAAGGAAGAATGACGGATAATGAAGAGCTAATACTTCTCAGTCAACAGCTACTGGAAGCAATCAAACCAGAGTCCAATTCCATCATCACTCAATGGAAATCACTTGGCATCAATCCTGAGAATGCTAGAGAAAGTCAGGCACTTCTCCAATTAAAGAACGAATATTGTGATCACGTTCGATGTTTGGACTGTACTATTGGATATAAAATCTTATCACAACAGAATTGATGCAAGACTCTATAATCGCTAAGATCATATTATACCCCTTTTCATTGCTCTATATGTTGGGAATCAGCATAAGGAACTTTCTCTATGATGCAAATGTGATTAAGTCAACACAGTTTACGATTCCTATTATCAATGTAGGCAATCTCGCGGTAGGAGGAGCAGGTAAGACACCTCACGTTGAGTACCTCATCAGGCTGCTGAGACCATACCTTGAAGTGGGAGTCCTCAGCCGAGGATATAAGCGAAAGACAAAAGGATTTCGCTTTGTAATCCCAAATGAAAGTGCAGAACTCTCAGGGGACGAACCCAAGCAATATGCTATGAAGTTCAGAGATACAGTGGTTGCTGTATCTGAGAGCCGTAATACAGGCATTCCACAAATGCTAAAGTCGTATCCAAATATTGAGACGATTATACTGGATGATGCTTATCAACATAGAAGTGTGACTCCATACCTCAACATCTTGTTGACAGCCTACCAAAAAGTATATACGAGAGATTTGCTCTTACCTGCAGGAAGGCTAAGAGAGTATGCTTCTGCATCAGAGAGGGCAGATAGGATTATTGTAACCAAGTGTCCACCTGAAATGTCGAGTACGGATAGAGCTAGGATGATCAAGTTGCTGGATCCAGAAGACCATCAAACAGTCTACTTCACCTACTATAAGTACTATCAACCATACTATATGTATAATGGTGGGATGCGGCTAGAATTGACACCAGATAAGGAAGTTATTCTAATGTCGGCAATCGCGAATACCGAATATCTAGAGAGTTACTTAAGTGAACGATGTACAGTCCTTGATACCATAAAGTATGAAGACCATCACTTTTTTACTGAAAGGGATATCGAAACAATCATAAGGATTTATCAAGAGGAAGAAAATAAAAACATCATCCTAATAACTACAGAAAAAGATGCCACTAGACTCCACGTTCATAATGAAGTGCTTATCAAGAAGAGAATCCCTATCTTTATTTTGCCAATAGAAGTTGCATTTCACTTTGATGAAAAAGAAACATTTGATCAAGATATTAAAGACTTTTTGCTTGAGTTCAAGTCTTAAGCATATGAATAGAATATGTCTGATATGTTGCTTTGCATTATGTCTTACAACGATTGGTTGGTCACAGTCCGATCATTATAGCCGGCATCAACGACAAGGACAGGTAGCCATTAAAATGCAATACAAGTATGGCACTGACAAGAATGTACATCAGGCATTTGGTAATGTTTATCGCTCAGATATTCCTGATGTAGCATTAGATAGCTTGTCAAAAAAAAGTGGTGAAATTTATGAAGACCTCTACAGAGACAACCAAGATCGATTTGATTTTGCAGAAGCAGATAGGAGTGGGATATTGAAACACTTCTATGATAATCGAGCGAATATGTTCAAGTTGGAGAAGGAAAACTTCAATGTTTATCTTGACCCAATGCTATTTGTTGCAGGAAGTCGGAGTGGATCAAATGAACAAGAGAATGCGGTCTTTAGAAATACGAGAGGATTTGTTCTGAGAGGTTCAATAGATGAGAAAGCATATTTCTATTCAGAGCTTAGAGAAACTCAAGCCAACTTTCTCCAATATCAAAATGACCGATTTGATGCGGCAAGCTCTATAGATGGCCAAGCATTTTTTAAAGCTTATGAAAGCCAAGTATCTTCTCTTGAAGGATATGACTTTCTCAATGCAACGGCATATTTTGGATTAAGACTATCGGATCATATCAGCATTGAACTAGGTCACGGCAATCATTTTATCGGTAACGGCTATCACTCACTCTTGCTAAATGACTACAGTCAAAACTACTTCTATCTGACGTTAGATACTCGGGTATGGAAGTTTGACTACAGAAATATTTTCGCAGAATTGTCAAGTGTAGCGAGTAATATCACAGGGACTACAACACTTCTCCCTAAAAAGTATATGGCTGCTCACTACCTGAGTTACAAACCGAAAAAATGGTTAGAACTTGGTCTCTTTGAAGCAGTCGTATTTAGTCGAGAGAACAATTTTGAATTTCAATACCTCAATCCAATCATCTTGTATCGAACGGTTGAACAGTTTCTAGATAGCCCTGATAATGTGATGCTCGGAGCAAATGTGAATATCCGACTAGCAAAGGATTATCAGCTCTATGGGCAAGTAATAGTAGATGAATTGAAGGTAAGAGAAGTATTCGCTGATACCGGATGGTGGGGCAATAAGTATGGCCTTCAAGCGGGTGTTCTTGGTTATGATATATTTGGCATCGATCAATTGGATGTTAGGTTAGAGGGGAATCTTGTACGTCCATTCACCTACAGTCATGTATTTCCAGTAGAAGGATTTACGGATATCTCTACTGCGAACTATAGCCACTTCTCACAACCACTTGCACATCCTCTTGGCAGTAACTTTAGAGAACTAGTGATGACACTATCTTATGCTGTAACATCTGATATCTGGCTCAACGCTAAATACCTGTATGCCCAGAAAGGAGAAGATGCTGATGGCATAAATGTTGGAGGTAATATCTTGACACCTAATCGTCGGATACCAGCAGGTACAAGAGATGGTGATTTTGGACATTTTTTATTAGATGGCGAGTTAAGGACTATCAACCACTTTAGTATGGATATCAATTATCAGTTCTATCACAATATGCGGTTACAGGCGCAGTTTATCTATCATGATGAACCGTCTTACCAAGGCAATACTTATCTTGGACTTGGCATACTTGTCAATAGCTTCAACTATCCAGTCGATTACTAGATTATGAGCACACAGCATACCAATAATGATCAAGACGTATCAGTAAAAGAAGTCATCCTAACATTGAAGGATTACTTATCTGCAATGTGGCGCAGCAAGTTTTTGATTGTGTTTGTCACAGGGCTATGTGTAGTGCTATTTGTCTTGACAGCATTGTTTACAAGACCGACATTTCCTGGAGAATTGACATTTATGATCAATGAAGAAGATGGAGGTGGCGCAGGGCTTTCAAGTATCCTAGGAGACTTTGGACTAGGAGGCGGATCAGAGTATAACCTAGATAAGATCTTACAACTTTCTAAGTCAAGGAAAGTAGCCCAACACATGTTATTTGATTCGATCTCAGTCAATAATAAATCCGATTATCTTGCCAATCATACCATAGATTATCTTGAGTCTGAAGAGGAATGGGGAGAGATTAACTTAATAGCTAAGCTGCTATATGGAGGAGATCCGATGCCAATCAAAGGGTTTAGATTTACCAATTCTGATGTATCGTCATTTGGCACTCTAGAGAATAAGGCGTTGAAGGTGTTGCATATAATGATTGCAGGAACACCTGATGGCTCAAAAGAAGGAATTGTAACAACGGAGCAGTCAGAAGATACTGGGATAATGAGCTTGATTAGTACAACACATCGGCCGGAATTGTCAGCGCAAATCAGCAGTAAACTATATGAAAAACTCAGCACCTACTATGTCGAAAAATCAATAGAGAAACATAAAACAACATTCGAGATTGTACAAGAAAAATCTGACTCTATAGCTAGTGCTCTAAGTATTGCTCAAGCCAACCTTGCAAACTTCAAGGATAAGAATCAAGGGATATTTCGCAACAAGGATAAATTATATGAGCAAAAGCTAATTGCAAATATCCAAAAGCTCATTGCCATAGATGAAGAGGTAGAGAAGAATTTACAGATTGCAGACTTCACCCTCAAGAATAAGACTCCCTATATCGAAGTGATAGATGAGCCGATGCTTCCGCTACTGCCTAATAGACCTTCTATCATTCAGCAGATCATCAAAGGATTATTATTAGGGTTGATCTTGAGTATTGGCTTCGTTGTCTTACGGAAGTTTTGGAGAGATACGATGGTGTAATTCATTATGTTTGGTTAAATTCATCTAATCAAACACGATCACTTATGTCAAAGCAAAAAAAGATTCTTCTAGGTATCCTTACCATTAGTCCAGCATTCTTTATGATTTGGTACTTTTTTAATATGTTTTCTTTTATGCAAAACATAGCTGGTGTTATGCAGAATCCAGACGAGTTCACTGGAGGTCCGCCACCTGAAATTTTCGGATTTATGGGACAGATGTTTTTACCTATGATCTTACTGATGTTTGTTTCGTTTGGCTTGTTGATATATTATATGGTCCACATATTGAGTGTCAATGAAAAGTTCAAGAAGACCACCAGCAATGATAAAGTTCTTTGGGTAGTGTTGGTGCTGTTCACAGGATTTATGGGAATGATTGCATACTTCTTTGTAGAGATTTGGCCAACATCTGATCATGATGACAACATACAATCCGCTCTGGTTGAGTAGACTTGAAGAAACCTAGATAATCAATCAATATTTTTCATGAAGATCCTTGTCACAGGTGATTACGACCCAATGTATAATCGTACCCGAATTTTACTGAAGGGGTTAAGGGCCAACACGAATATTGAATTAACCGAATATCCAATAGCATCGTTAAAAGCCTTTGATAAGGAGGAATTTGCAATACTCGCAAGAGATGTAGACTTCATATACCTCCCTCCATTTACTCATAAAAGTGTGAGAAAACTAAGGAGGTTAACGAATAAGCCTATTGTATTTGATCCACTAATTTCTAAATACTTAACTAAGGTTTTTGATTATAAGCAGGTATCAAGGTTTTCACCGAGAGCACTTAAGAACTATCTAAAAGATCGGGTTCCTTTAAAGAAAAGTGATCTCATCATTGTGGACACCAAAGCACATAAAAGATATTTCAGTTCTACGTTTAACATCAATCCACACAAGATAAAAGTACTACCTATCGGTGCAGACACTACTCAATTTAAACCAGTTCACCGCCCAGACAATCAAATCTTTACAGTAGGTTTTTATGGCGGATTTATACCACTACAAGGGACTCAACATATAATTGAAGCAGCTCAATTATTACAACATGCACCTAACATTCAGTTTGACTTAATAGGTACTGGATTCGAATGGGAGAAAATGAAGCATCGAGTTAAAGAACTAAAACTTACTAATGTCAACTTTTTAGGATGGATTGCGTACGATGAGTTACCTGACAAGATCAATCAATTTGATATCTGCTTGGGCATTTTTGGAGATACCCCGAAGGCAGATTTGGTTATCCCAAATAAGGTTTATCATTATGCTGCATTAAGAAAGTGTATAATTACAAAGGAGACGCCTGCGATAAAGGAGCTGTTTACCAATGAGAAAAATATCGTTTTAACCACTAACAATGCCGAATCAATTGCCGAACAAATAATAAGATTAAAAAACGATGTCATCATAACGAACAATATCGGAACAGCGTGTCATCAACTACTGACTCAGAATTATAACGAACATAAAATTGCAGAAAAATTTATTTACTTCTTAGAAGAGTATAGAAATGGATAAAGTCAAGGCATATCTCAATCGTATCAATCAACTAGAAGAAAATGAATGGGATTTCTTTGCTTCAAAACTAGAAAACTACGAGTACGCTAAGAAGACTATCATACTAAAGACTGGCGCAATTGAGAAGTATATCTACTTCATTGAGTATGGGATTATTAGGTACTTTGTACCAGAGGATACAAATGACTTGACTTTTGGATTTAGCTTTGAAAACGACATTGGCAGTGCCTACGATTCTTTCATTAATCAAGCGCCTACGAATTATCAATTAGAAACATTAACGGATACTCAAGTATGGAGAATTGCTTATAGTGACTTGATGGACTTTTATCAGAATACAAAAAGCGGAAATCATATCGGTAGAGTCATAGGAGAACAACTATACATAAAAGCAATCAAAAGAGAATTGTCACTCTTAAGCGAAACAGCAGAGCAGCGATATGAAAAATTATTCCACGATAGACCAAAATTGATTCAGCAAATTCCACTGAAGTATATTGCGTCTTATATCGGCATCACACCCCAGGCTCTCAGCAGAATCCGAAAACAAATTTCTTAACATAGGTTCATTTACTCAGCAGACTTTTTAGACGAGTTTTGATTTATCAATCGATTTGAAATGCCCAGAGGGTATTATAGATTGATCTTCCTTCTAGAGTAAAGGAAGTATTTATTAATCGATAAATCTATAAGCTATGAATCAGAAAACATCAAAGGCATTCGTATTCGCATCTTGGATAGCGACTGCAGTCGGACTTAGTGGTTATATTATTGGACTTTCCAGATCCAATATGTTTTTGAATGAGAAAGGCTATTATTTCACGTTGATTATGTTTGGGTTATTTGCAGTGATTTCTTTGCAGAAAAGTGTGAGGGATAGACTAGAAGGAGTCAAGGTGACTGACATTTATTACAATATTTGTTGGTTTGCAACCTTGTTATCTATCGCCCTGCTCATCATTGGATTGTGGAATGCCACCTTACTTCCAAGTGAAAAAGGATTCTATGGATTCGCCTTTTTACTTTCAATGTTTGGAGCTATCGCTGTGCAGAAGAACACAAGAGATGACATGATGGGAGAAACAAAGTTTGATAGAGCAGAGGATAGCACTATTCAATTCGATGCAGAATAGTTATTGGTAGCATACGAAATATTGAAACAGCAACTAACTAAACTAAAACATTTGAATTGAGAAAATATATTAATTATATCATCATTATTTTTCTAATTGTAGCAGGCATAGGTAGTTGTGGTTATGCAGGTACGAAAACTGGAAACAGTGGATGGGATGGTCTTTTGCCTGCTTTACTCGGATTATGTTTTTTTGCAGCAGGTGCCATATACTCAGCAGTAAGTTTAATAAGCTACTTTTTTATCAAACGTGAATTGAAGTCAGAAAACATTGAGTTTGATAACGACCAAAAAGCTACTTCGCTGCAGCGGAAAAACAAATTATTGAAATTATTGGGTGTATCCTTATCAGCCTATGCGGTCAATCTAATAGTACTATTTAGATTAACTAAGCAGTTTGGAAGCTTGGATTATTTGGCGGCAATATTACCTGCTATAATAATACTTGTTTCATACTTATGCTTACTTAATGAAATGAAATTTGCAAGACCAATTTGGATAACAGTACTTATCTATTTACTTGTAAGTTCAATAATTTTCTTAATTGTTTCGATTGGAAAAAGCAGATATATAATATTCTGCATCGGTATACCAATAGCTTACTTATATACTATTTGCATACTGGTGAAGAGTAGAGTAGTAAACATAAAGGAGATAGACTGAGCAGAGAAGTTAAATTGATAATATTAGCCTGCGATAGATATGGTTGCTCTGATTAAAAATTTAAACTATCTTAATGAATAGGGTTGGTTATAAAGAACCTATTCCATTCCCAACACCCCCACCATCTTATCAAAGATTGCGGTATTCTCATAGATGCCGCTAAAGACTTCACTACCTGGTCCAAATGCAAAGACAGGAATCATTGTCCCTGTGTGATAGGTTGATGTGAATGCAGTGACTAGACTATCTGGAGTAGATTCAGGTTGGATTGCGAGGCCGCCTGTTTCATGATCTGCAGTAATGACGACGAGAGTCTCTCCATCAGCTTTTGCCCACTCATAGGCGTAGTTAATGACAGGGTCAAAATCTAGATATTCAGAGACTACATAATCGTGTTCATTAGCATGGCCTCCCCAATCAATCTGACTTCCTTCTATCATCGTAAAGAAGCCATTATCTCCTGATTTTTTCTTCAAGTAATCTAGTGTAAACTTTGTAGCGGGTAACAGATAATCTCTCCCCATCATTGCTTGTAGAGGATCGGTGTCCGCTGTGAAGTAAGCAATGTTCTTAGAGGTGTCAATAGATAGGTCATTGATGTTTTCTCTAAAGTCAGAGACATAATAGTTTTTTTCTTCAAGAGCAGTAAGAAGGTTTTGATTGTCACTTTCTCTTCGTTCGAAGTATTTCTTACCGCCACCAATTAAGACATCGACATCTGCATCTATCATATCAGCTGCGATCTCTTCATAGTTTTTACGATATTTATTATGAGCTGCGAAACTAGCAGGCGTCGCATGAATAATTGTAGATGTTGCGACAAGGCCAGTTGCCATACTTTTATCTTCTGCCATTTCTAGGATTGTCTTTACAGCCATTGAATCAGGACCTACTCCTATAGCGCCGTTATAAGTCTTGATTCCACAAGCGAACGCAGTTGCAGCGGCTGCTGAATCTGTAATCAACTTATTAGAGGCTGTTGGTTTATGAAGACCGATGACAGGATATCTTTCTAGTGACGTGTAGTTATTATTCTCCATCATCCCAAGAGTAATCTGTGTTAACCCCATACCGTCTCCAATTAAGAAGATGATGTTTTTTGGTGTGTGAGAAGATCTATTGCCAATTGGATTATCTGCAATAGCTGGTGGAACAGATACAGGAGTCGTGATAGGTTGTCTTACCTTACAGGCGCAGATGATCAAGACGATAATGGCTAGTGTTGCAATAAATTTTGACATAGTCTGATGTGTGGTCATTGGGTATTGATGTAGATTCTAGGACTTGTACGCTAAGGTATATTTTTTACCAGGTAATGACCGCACAATTCCTTTGAACTCTAGGTTAAGTAACAGCGAGGATATCTGTGATTGATTCATTTCCAATCGATAACTTAGCTGATCAGGAGAAGCAGATTCTAGTTCCTTGATAATAGTGATGATAGATTCTTCATCGGAAGACAGGTGCAAAGGTATCTCCATCTGTTTTGGTTGAACCTCACCTTTAGTCCAGTTCATTATGTAGGCGATATCTGCACCACTTTGATAGAGATTCGCCTTATGCGACTTGATCAAGAGATTGCAGCCTTCTGACTTAGCATCTGACAACTTGCCTGGCACGGCAAAGACATCTTTGTGATATCCATTAGCCAAGTTTGCAGTAATCATTGAGCCACCTTTTTTAGCAGACTCTACTACGATGACTGCATCACTCAAGGCAGCAACTAGGCGATTACGCATAGGGAAATGCTCTCTAGCCGCCTTTGATCCCGGAGGAAATTCTGCAATAAGGCCACCTTTGTCAAGCATCTTTTCAGCTAGCCTACGATTAGCAGCAGGATATATTTGGTCTAGACCGTGTCCGAGAATGCCGATGGTCGGCACATTGAATTCTACACTCTTTTGATGAGCAGCTGTATCAATTCCGTAAGCAAGGCCACTAATGATGGTTACACCAAATGGCTTTAGCTCATTGATAATGTTATGGCACATATCCAGCCCGTAGGACGAACAATTACGTGTCCCTACAATTGCGACTGTCCTTGACGCTTGTAAGCTATCTATATTACCCCTGAAGTATAGAAACAACGGACAATCTTCGTATAACCGGAATCGATGTGGATAGTCATCAGATGTATAAGGTAGAATGTGGATATCGGTATTCTTCTCGAGAAATGCGAGTTCTTTTTTAGCTAGGGTCAAGGCATCCGCTTCTAGTATCTGATCAATCACATGGGTAGAGACTCCAGGGATTGCTGTGAGTGCTTTCTTAGATTGTTGAAACACAGCCTCGAACCCACCAGAATAGCTGACAAGGATTTTTGCCTTTTTAGCACCGACTCCATTGATCTTAGATAATGCTAATAGATATGGTATTTGGGATGCATCCATTAGTCAAATTGTCTTGCTTTGGCTTCGTCTCCCATACTTCGATAGGTCGCTGCAATTCCCTTACGAATGCCGGGGTGATTTGGGTCTACCTTATTTCCTTTAGCAAGGTGATGCAATGCCCAACGATAGTCTCCTTGTTGTCTGAGCTGTTCTCCGATCCGAGCATAGAAGTCCAAAATCTTGCCTTGGTATCTAGAGTCGTCGATGTAATAAGGAATATATTCGTCAATGTATTTGATACCTGGAGTCTGTAAAACTACCTTTTCAAATTCTAAAAGGAGGAGATCCATATCAGGTTTCATTCTAAAGTTTTCAGCTGCGACACCAGCCGCCATCACATTAGCACTAGTGTAATCTGGTATAATGTCTAGTGACCGTTTGATATAGATATCAGCTTCATCGAGTAGACGTTTTTTCTCAATTGGGTCAGATTCTACTCTGTACTGATTGAATAGGGCTGTACCCATAAAGGAGTTTGCCCTAGCACTATTTGTAGATACTTTGACTGCTGCTCTATTGAGAGTCATTGCATTTTCCCAGACGGGTACTCTCGTAAATGTCTTGCCACTATACCCTGCGAATAGGACACCACAAAGACCTAATGCTAGTACAGGCTTGATCCACTGTTTGCCATTTTCCATCAGGAGATGTATCACCATCCACAAGATTCCTAGAGAAGGAATGAAGGCAAATCGTTCATTCATAAATGTCCCGACACTGATCACAAGATTGGAAACAAGAAAGATTGTAGCTAGGAAAAAGATCCACCCGAAACTGATGTGTGGTTGCTTACGATATCTCAAAACAGCATAGATGGTCAAGCCTAAATATGTTAGTAATGACAACCAAACACTTGGCTTTGCCCAATTCATAATTGGAATCTGATATGGGTAATAATCGTGAGTCAAAGGATGTGGAAAGATGATGAGCAGCAAATATTTACCTAGAGTATACATGATCGTAGCTAAGCGTTCTCCACTGCTCATATCCACGAATGGATTGTTCATCACATCTGTTACTGGAGCCGAATCAATCAAGAATCCGATGATCACATATCGCTGAACCAAGTAACCAATTGTGATGGCAAGTAGTATAAGAAAGATGGAACCGATTTTCTTATAATCACTTCGGTGGAACAAGTAAAGCAATACAGGGACGACTCCTAGAAAAGATAAGATATTCTCCTTAGATAAGACTCCAAGATAGTAGGTCAATCCCATTAAAATCAACAGAATAATAGGTGACTTAGCCCTAATAGAGCGGATTGCATAATAGATTGAAATAGCACCAAACAACAATGCTAAGATCTCGTCTCTACCTTTGATATTTGCGACAGCTTCCACGTGGATTGGATGAGCCATATACAAGATCGTCACAACAAATGGAATTGTCATCCACCAGTTGCGTCGATGTGGATAGAAGAACAGTAATAAGCGATATATCAAAAATCCGCAAAGAATGTATAATAGGATATTGACAGTATGACTTAATCTATTATTGTTAGGAGAGATACTGTGTTCGATGGCAAAAGTGGCGATAGAAAGTGGACGATATCGTCCACCTTGGATTAGGTTTCTTTGTTCTTTGAAGTATCCTTCAAAGCTCTCCGTTGTAAAGATTTTGCCAAGACCTTTGACTCCTTGCTTAGTGTAAGCGTTCTCCGTAATAACAATCTTATCATCTAACACATATCCGTAAGGAATACATCTCGCGTAAAGGACAGCTCCGAGTATCATAATAATGACAAACGGCCAAAGTAATTGACGGAACCCTACTTGCTCAAAGTAGAGTAAACTAGCAGTCTTCTCTTTGATGACATCTTTCGATTTAGGAACATCAGACAGTTTATTTGATTTCTTGTTTGACTTTGCCATTGAGGTCTTTGGTCTCTTACTCACCAAAGTTAATGAGATGTGAGTCAATAGAGGATTTTTGAAGGGAGATTTATATAACAACTCTTTTGGGTCAAGTTGTAGGTTACACAAAGTCAGGGGTCTATTTTGGTTGTTACAAAATTAATAGCCAACTTGCCAATGGTAATTTCAAATGTTTCCACTAGTGTCACCAGTTTTTACTTAATATTTGAATTTAGATTGATAGATGAAAAGAATTATATGGTTACTATTAGTTGTGTTGACTTCTGTGAGCTGTGTTGAACAAAAGTCTCGGCTGGACTCAAAGCAGTCTATCGGAGAGATAGAAAGAATCGAGTCATTTAAGTCTGAATATGTACAAGAAAGAATAATTGACATATGGTTGCCACAAAATTATTCTAAAGCAAAGAAGTATAGCGTGCTTTATATGCATGATGGTCAAATGTTGTTTGATCATACAACTACGTGGAACGGCCAAGAGTGGGGAGTAGATGAGACAATGTCAGCATTAATATCTAGTGGAAAAACAAAAGAAACAATTGTAGTTGGAATCCATAATACGGAACATAGGCATGCTGAATATTATCCCCAAAAGGCACTTGAACTTCTTACGCCAGAATATCAAGATTCAATTATTACTAAAGGTGCTCGCAGTGAAGGCACATCACTCTTCTCTAAGAAAGTCTGTTCAGATGACTATTTGAAATTTCTTGTAGAGGAGCTTAAACCTCATATTGACGCAGTATATAGTACGAGCAAACAAACAAAAGACACATTCATTGCTGGATCAAGTATGGGGGGACTTATATCTATGTATGCATTATGTGAGTACCCGGATGTGTTCGCTGGTGCAGCTTGTCTTTCAACACATTGGATAGGAACGTTTGACACTATTAATAATCCGATCCCGCTCACGTTTGTAAATTACTTAGATCGAAAATTGCCAAATCCATCTACTCATAAAATCTACTTCGACTACGGTACAGAAACTCTGGATAGATTCTATGAGCCTTATCAGCTACGTGTAGATTCGGTAATGTCAAGCAAAGGCTATACTGAACAGAACTGGATTACTCAAAAATTTGTGGGTGCTGATCATTCTGAGGCTTCTTGGAATGAACGCTTACACATCCCTATCACATTCCTGCTGGACAATGATTCCACAAATAGACATTAGCTTAGTTCAACTCAAAAATATAGCTCTTCTTGGGCTTCAGTTCAAGATGTGAATCCAGAGAAATAGTTTCATCACTGAGAATGTCTATTCCTTTATTGGAACTTCCTATCATTTGCTCAAAGCGAGTCAAATCCAAGCGGTAAGTAGAAGTGTTTTTATTCAAAATGATCATAACGGTTTTGTCATTTTTTTCTCTGAAGTAAACGTATACTCCATCTTGAGGTGCATAGTGGATGAGTCTACCATCGTGTATTGTTGCATTAGATTTACGCCAGTGTAGAATGGTCTTGACAAACTCTCTAAATTCAACCTGCTCTGCTGTCAAGCCTTTTCCCGTGAAGGCGTTAACTAGGTCACCTTGCCAACCTCCTGGGTAATCAGCTCTGATCTTGCCATCATCTCTATTTGGTGGACTTGTCATTAGAATTTCTGTCCCATAATAAAGTTGAGGTATACCTCTTGTTGTGAGGCAAAATATTATGGCTGTTTTCATCAGATCGAGATCTTCATCCAAACTTGTAAAAGCTCTAACCATATCATGATTATCCGGAAAGATCAGCAGGTTTTCAGGATTGGGATATTGAAAGTCATTAGAGATACTTTCGTATAGTTTGATGATTCCGTTATTCCATGATTCTTTTTCTGTCAACGCTGGTGCTAGCACTTGATTTGTAGGGAAATCCATCAGATACTTTAGGTTGGACTCGAATCCATCAGGGTTGATCTTATCTTTTTGCCAATAGGCGATATGAGCTGGATTAACTGTCCATTCTTCTCCGACAATAGAGACGCTAGGCACAGTTTGATGCAATGCATCGACCCAATTCTTCATATAAGTTTTGTCTGGATAACTGTAAGTGTCCATTCTGATACCGTCAAGATCTAAATACAGACTCCACCAGATTGAATTTTGAATCAAGTAAGTTGCCAACTTAGAATTGCGTTGATTGAGATCAGGCATTGTTGGCACAAACCAACCATCAACATAAATTTTCTGGTCAATCTCTGCGGCATGGATATCTTGGAGAGTAGACTTCTTGTGATTTGTTTCAGTGTACGAATCCCACACATTTAGCCAATCTTTGGATGGCAAATCTGTCATCCAGGGATGGTTGTCACTGCAGTGATTATGTATCATATCCATAATGACTTTGATCCCTTTATCATGGCATGATTGCACAAATCGCTTATATTCTTCATTCGTTCCAAAGCGACGATCTACTTGGTAGAAGTCGGTAGCACCATAACCGTGGTAAGAGTATTTGGGATTATTGTTTTCTATAATTGGGTTTAACCAAATAGCAGTAAAACCCAGATCATCGATATAGTCTATTCGATCTTGAATTCCCTTAAGATCGCCACCATGTCGCCCACTGGGGTCTTGTCGATTAGCTTTTTCAGTAAAGCCTTCGATATTATCATTGGAGATATTTGCATTAGCAAAACGATCCGGAGTAATGAGGTAAATCGCATCAGACTGATTAAAGCCGTCGCCTTGACTTTGATCAATCACATTTAGTTGGTAAGGAAGAGTATAGACCTTTTTCCTCTTATGTGATAACACGATGTCTAAATCTGTTGGACCTTTTAGGTCTTTCAGATTAAGGGTTACCCACAGGTAGTTAGGGTTATTACTTTTTGATATTGACTTGATACTTGCACCGTTGTGGTTCTCTACCGATGCATTGAGGTGATTGATGTTATCTCCATGGAGCATTAGTTGTAGAGTATCTACCTGTAACCCATACCACCAGCTTGGAGGCTCTACACTCAGTTCTTGGGCATATAGAGCTGTAAAACTCAATAGAGTTACGAATAACACAGTAACCAAGTTGATGAGTTTTGAGCAAAATGTTTTTTTAATTATTTTCAAATTGACGTTATTATGAAGTAAATTTTATCATCTATATTTGGTCACATTTTTATTTGGCGGAAGGATCGTAATCCCTAATCAAAGTAAATTGGTTGACCAATTCGCCTAATTTAGTTTTAAATTAATCTAATATATCTATTTATGAAACAATGTTTAAATGTATTTGGACTACTTCTATTAGTTGGAGGTTTGTTTATGTTCACCGGCTGTGATGATGACGATCCGGTAATTGATGGTGGAGGCGGAACAGTCAGTGCTGGAGACGGAATGTACTTAACACTTAGTGGTGAAAACCCTTCTTCAACGGCAATATTAGTTGCTGAGCAAGTAGAAGCTGAAGACTTCCAAGCTCAAGATAGAGATGGTTTTACTGCAGGATACATGTGGTTAGAAGCTGGAGACTATCAGCTTGTACAAGTCACAGATCAGGAAATCACTGCTACAATAGGTGGAAGCCTTGAAGTCGTAGATGATGGTAACTCTGATTGTGGTTTTGTTAACTATATGGTAGTGAGTACTGTAGCTGATGGAGATGCTTTTACAGTTGCAAATTCTGGTCTATATAAGGTCACGAATGATCAACAAACAAACGAAATGACTCTCTATATGATTGACTCACCAAATCTTATTGGTAGTGCAACTGAAAATGGATGGGGTGCTGATACACCATTGACAGGAAGTGTAACTGACGAGGGTGGATCTTGGTCAACAGAAGGTGCAATCTTGAGAAGTGGAGAATGGAAAGTGAGATTCAACTGCAGATGGCAAATCAACAGAAGAATTGATCCAAACGGTTCTCTCAACGATGTAGCAAATGGTTACCAATTATTTACAAATTTTGGAGGAACACCAAATAGTCTTGTAGTTGGAGGGGCTAATATCCAGCAAACAGAAGATGGAGAATATACAATCACTGTTGACTGGGATCCAAGAGACGGATGGAGTCTTACTACTGAAAGAACAGGAGATGCACCAGTAATCACATTCAATCCAAATGACTTCCAAATGGCAGTTATTGGAGATGCAACAGCAGGAGGTTGGGATTCTGACCAAAATCTATTCTACAAAGGAATCGTAGAAGATGCTCATACGTGGTTAGGAGTAATCACACTTGCTGATGCAGGTGAGTGGAAGTTCAGAGCTAATGACGCTTGGGATTTCAATTTAGGTGGAGATCTTGCAGCTTTAGGTAATGGAGGAGATAATATTGCAACATTAGGTGCAGGATCATACTATGTCAACCTCTCGACTCCTGATGAAGGAGAGACATGGTCTGCAGAAGTAAACCCAGCATCTTGGGGATTGATCGGAGCAGGTGGACCAACTGGAAGCTGGGATGATGATCAAGATATGGTAGCAGATGGATTCGTAGATGGTGTGACAACATACTCTTACACTGGATCATTTGTTGGAGGAGACTTCAAGTTCAGAGCTAACGACGGTTGGGATCATAACATCGGTGGTGATGTTTCATTCTTGACTTTAGATGGTGACAATATCAGTATTGCAGCTGGAGACTATACAGTTACTCTAGAATTTAACGGAGAAACTTACTCAGCGACTATTCAGTAAATGAACTAAGAACAAGTATAGAGAAATGAGCAGCCAATTCGTTGGCTTGCTCATTTTTTTTTATGAAAAGTTCTAACTACTATTCAAATCTTTAATACTCAACTATGAGATATTTCTTTCTTCCTGTTCTAGGAATTCTACTTACTCTCAATATCCAAGCACAGGTAACAGGTACAGTTACTGATGGCAACTCAGGTGAGCCATTAATAGGTGTCAACGTCATTGCCAATAATACCAACGCTTCAGGAACCATAACGGATATTGACGGGTCTTACGTTATTGATGCTGCCATTGGAGATCAACTCACTTTTACTTATATCGGGTATGAGAACATGGTAAAAGAGGTAACTAATCTAAAGATGGATATTGCTCTAGGTGAAAACTCTGAACTATTAGAAGAAGTCGTCGTACTTGGCTATGGTAGTGTCGGTAAAAAGGATCTTACAGGTGTAGTTGCAAAAGTTAACGAAGATGACTTTATCGTAGGAGCTATCAACTCACCAGAGAGACTACTGCAAGGAAAGGTAGCTGGACTACAAATAGCATCTAGCTCAGAACCAGGTGGAGCATCTAATATCCAGATAAGAGGTGCCAACTCTCTAGGTGCAAATACGGCCCCTCTATTTGTGATTGATGGTATTCCTGTTGATAACAGGGAATTAGCTGGAAGTAGAAACCCACTCAACTTCATCAATGCCTCAGAAATAGAGAGTATGACGGTACTCAAAGATGCATCAGCAGCAGCCATCTATGGATCGAGAGCTGCAGGTGGAGTGATTATAATCACAACAAAAAAAGGACAATCAGGAAGGCCGCAAATAAACTACAGTGGTAATGTCAATGCCTCAGTCTTTGCAGGGAACACAAGTAACCTTGACTATAATAATTTCTTAAATGCCATTTCAGCGAAAGCGCCTCAAGAGCTAGAATTCCTAGGTGAAGCAAATACTGATTGGGTAGATGAGGTTACTCAAGTAGCACAAAGTACCGAACACAATCTCTCATTCTCAGGAGGAACAAAATCAATTAATTATAGAGTATTTGGGGGATATTTAAAAAACAAAGGAGTCTTATTGACTTCAGAAAATCAAACAATAAGTGGAGGAGCAAATATCAATATTAATCTTCTAGATGATAAACTCAAATTTAGAATACAAAGTAAAACAGGTCAGACTACCGATCGATTTGTCCCAGGAGTTATGGGTGCTGCATTAGCATTTGATCCTACAAGACCGGTACTTGATGAAGACTCTCCATTCGGGGGATACTTCCAATGGAACGATCCTTTGGCTGTGAACAACCCTGTCTCATCGTTAGAATTAACTAACGAAACAGGAAAAGCAATCCGAACATTGAATAGTCTAGGCGTGAGCTACGAACTACCATTTGTCAAGGGATTAACACTGAACTCTGATGTCTCACTAGACTATATCGATGGGACAAAACTCAAAGTAGAAGACCCACTTTTAAAAGATAATGAATCATTTACCAGAGGAGGATTTCTCTTCGATGAAGAATTTAGAAACTATACAGCTCAGATTGAATCATATGCTGGTTATAATTTCAACCTGCCAATGAGAGACAGCAAAGTGTCTGTTACTGCCGGGCACTCTTGGTTAGAAACAGATCAAGAAAATCGGTGGATAGAAGGTCGATCTTTGACATTTACAGATGATGGCACTGCCACTGCTACCACCGATATCCAGCAGGATTCATTCTTAACTGCCAACAGATTGATATCTTTCTTTGGAAGAACCAATGTCACACTTTTCGAAAAATACTTAATCACAGCTTCCCTTAGAGCGGATGGAAGTTCAAGATTTGGAGATGCTAATAAGTGGGGATACTTTCCATCTGCAGCAATTGCCTGGAGAGTCCTTCAAGAAGATTGGGCAAGCGGACTTAATAATAAATTTAGTGACCTTAAGTTGCGATTGAGTTACGGAGGTGTGGGTAATCAAGATCTAGATGGAGACTTTTTATACAAGACATTTTATAGTCTCGGACAGCAAGATGCGAGCTACCAATTTGGAGATCAGTTTGTGCAGACACTTCGTGGTGTTGGAGTAGATCCAAATATCAAATGGGAATCAACATTCTCCCTCAATCTTGGTGTTGACTTTGGATTTAGCAATAACCGATATAGTGGGTCATTGGATTTCTATGAACAGAACACACAGGATCTACTATTCAGTATTGCTGCACCTGCATTTACAAATCTTGCAGATAGAATCTTGACCAACATTGGCGAAATGAGAAACAGAGGTGTAGAACTCACTCTCAATACTGTCCCGGTGGATAAGGATAAGTGGAGCTTAAGAGTAGATTTCAATGCCTCTTATAATACTAATGAGATACTCAAGCTTGACAACTCTCAAAATTCTGGAGATTTTGCAGGATACGAAGATGGCGGTATTTCTGGCGATATTGGGCAAACAATTCAAATACTTAAGGTAGGAGAGTCAATCCACACATTTAGAACTTATATCCATAAAAGAGATGCCAATGGTTTTCCTCTTGTGGATACTGAAGACTTTGACGGAGATGGATTACTTACACAACTTGATATCTATGAAGATCAGAATGGCGATGGAGTTATCAATGAGAATGACCTAGTCAACGGAGAGAAAGCAGCACCAGACTTCATTTTTGGTCTTTCTCCAAGTGTGACATATGGAAACTTTGATCTATCAGTAACTCTGAGGTCACATATCGGAAATTACGTTTATAACAATGTTGCGTCCGGTTCTGGATATTTTGAAAAACTCACAGATAGAGTCACGAACAATGTTGATGAGTCAGCATTTATAGTAAACTTCAAAGAGAGGCAACTTAAGTCAGATTACTATATCGAGAATGCATCATTCGTCAAGCTTGATAATGTCACCCTTGGATATAATATTCAGACAGGGTTTTTGAGGCAATTAAGAGTATATGGAACGGTAACTAACTTACTGACTATTACAGGGTATAGTGGTCTTGATCCCGAATTACCGCAGTTTACACAAGGAATTGATAACAATCTTTTTCCAATTTCACGTAACTTCCTAATTGGCGTCAGAGCCGGATTTTAAATCTATCAAAATTTAAAAATCATGTTAAGTATCAACAACACAAAATATATTTTTCTTTTAATTATCGGCCTTCTCTTTGTCCAATGTACAGACTTAGATCTTGCACCAGAGGATGCATCTACAGAAGATGAAGTTTTTAGAGATGCAGAAGCCTACCGAAATTACCTTGCTAAACTTTATGGGAGTTTCTCACTTACTGGACAGGATGGTCCATCAGGTGATGGCGATATAAGTATTGTCAACGATGAAGGTTTTACAAGTTATATCAGAGTCTATTGGAAGGCACAAGAGTTGACGACGGACGAGGCTGTGATTGCTTGGACAGATGCAGGGATTAGAGACTTACACGAACATAGTTGGTCTTCGGAGAATCAATTTGTCAGAGTCCTATATTACAGGATTGCACTAATTGTATCCATAGCAAATGACTTTCTCAATCAATCATCTGATGAAAAACTTGCAGAGAATGGGATCTCAGAAAGTGATCAAACAATCATTAAAGAATATAGAAACGAGGCGAGGTACTTGAGAGCTATGGCTTTTTGGCATGCTCTTGATCTCTTTAGAAATATTCCACTTGAGACACAAGTCTCTGCCAATATTCCGAGTCAAGTATCTCCTCAGGAGCTCTACGACTTTATCAAAGAAGAGCTTATCGCTATTGAATCAGAATTACCCGACCCTGGTGCAAACGAATACGGAAGGGTAGATAAAGGTGCTGTTTGGATGTTACAATCCAAGCTATACCTCAACGCTGAGGTAATGGTAGGTATAGATGATTATGCTGCTTGTATCGAAGCTTGTAATAATGTCATAAATAATGGTGTCTATTCCTTGGATCCTACGTACCAAGCATTATTTATGAAAGATAATCATGAGTCTAGCGAAATCATATTTGCACTTAATAGTGACGGGAAGAATACTCAGAACTGGGGTAATACGACATTCCTAGTTCATGCTGCGATTGGTGGTACGATGGTCGATGCAGACTACGGTGTCATCAATGGCTGGGCGGGATTAAGAACAACTCAAGACTTCGTCGCACAGTTTCCAGATATGACCGGTGATATTGACTCTCGAGCAATCTTTTATACTGACGGACAATCACTTGGAATAGATGATATTGGTGTATTCGAACAAGGGATCGCTGTCCCTAAATACACGAATACAAATCTTGCTGGTGAAGCTGGATCTGATCCTACACATGTTGATACTGACTACCCAATGTTTAGACTTGGTGATGCCTACTTGATGTATGCAGAAGCAATGCTTAGAGGTGGAGGAGGGGATATGGATCTAGCTGTCGGATATATCAATGCACTTAGAGAACGAGCTTATGGTAATACTAATGGCAATATCACGAGTAGTGACTTGGACTTAGATTTTATTCTAGATGAGCGATCTAGAGAACTCTATTGGGAGGCAACAAGAAGAATTGATCTTGTAAGATTTGGTCAATACACAGATCAAGGAATCTGGGCCTGGAAAGGTAATGTCAAAGAAGGGAGAACTACAGAAGCATTTAGGAATATATTCCCTATTCCTGCTTCTGATATTTTAGCTAACCCTAATCTAGTTCAGAACCCTGGGTACTAATTGATACCAACTAGTCTCTTTGAATCAATACTTGAGATGTTCCTACAGTTAATAAACCATTAATGACCTGGACAACATAAAAGCCTTCGTCAAGATGTGAGATATTGATTGGGCTATTTGATTCAAGATCATATTGACTCATAACCAGTTGCCCACTTGCGCTATATAGTTTGATATCAAATTTTGACTCACTTTGTATGTCAATATTTAAATGATCTTGCACAGGGTTAGGGTAGATAGTTATGTTGGAATTTTCAATAGTCGCCAAATCATCTGTATTGCTTACGAAGCCCGCATTATTGACATAGATATGGTACTCGCCAGGAGCTAATGTAGTTGTATAACTAAGCCCTGTAGTGATAGAGAATCCCAAAAGGTAATCATACCATATTCCCGCCAGAGGGAGTTCAACCTCTATCTCTTGTGGGACAACATCAAAGTTACCTATGATGAATATATGCTCTCCATCTTTACTAGATACGATCGACTTAGTTGGTCCATTAAGGTCAAGTGCTAAATTAGCATCTGCATCTATGCCAGGGTGAGAAGATTTCAATCTCAGTATGCGTTGATACAATTGAAACAAACTAGCTCTTTCAGAGTCTTCTGCGTACTCCCATTCAATTGGTTTTCTTGCTAACCGACAATCTTCACTAATACTTCCATCTGTACATCTATTTATAGAATTATCATAACCAAGTTCTCCAAACTGCCACATCAGTTTTGGCCCAGGTATTGACATAAAGAATGCTGTAGTCATTGCATTCCTACTAAGTCCAGTTGATAAGTCTTGTACGTTGTAGCTTCCGTTACTGTTACCAAAATTCAGATTCTTATACATCAATCTTTCTTCATCATGACTTTCCATATATCCAATGAGATGAGGATTGCTCCATCCTCTTTGGTCATAGTAGACGTGACTAAAGTCTGACTTTGTCCCTTCATTCCATCCCATTGAAGCCTCATTACTATTGAAGTTAGCATTTCCCCATAAGAGAAAACCATTGTCTGATAACTCTGCCTCTTCAGTATTTGATGCGAAGTGTTCTAGGACTAATATGGACTCCGGATACTGCTGCCAGATGTGATTGCCATAATCTGTGAGTGTTGCTATTCTTTCAGGATTATAAGCTGAAAAGGCCCCATTCTCACTTGAAAACATCTGCGTAAATCCTTTTGACAAATCAAATCTAAAGCCATCAACTCTATACTCATCTAACCAATAATCAATCGTCTGCTTAGTATATATCTGAGTTGCTTCTGAATCGTGATTAAAGTCAAAGCCAACATTGAATGGATGCTTAGCCTCTGGATTAAAGTAAGGAGAATTCTCTGCCGGACGAGAGTTAGCCGCATCCCAATACAATCTAACCAATGGGCTCTGTCCAAAAGCATGATTATACACAATATCAAGTAGCACCACAATCCCAAGACCATGAGCCGAGTCTACCAATCTCTTAAAAGATTCTGGACTTCCATAATACTTATCTAATGCCATATGGTAACTTGGGTTATATCCCCAGCTATCGTTATTCTCAAACTCCGACACCGGCATAAGTTCAATTGCATTGATACCTAGATCGCTTAAGTAAGAAAGTGTATCAATTAATGAATCAAAACTGTGGTCATCAAGGTAGTCTCTGAGTAATATCTCGTAGATGACTAAGTCTTCCGTTGCAGGAATTGCAATCTCTGTATTCTGCCATAGATATTCATTGGGAGCAAGATTTACATAAGTGATATGCCCAGAGGTGAGAGCTGTTGGATAATCAACTGGGACAGAATTGAGACTCTCATCTATGCCACTGTCGTTATCTTTATCTAAGATAATCGTACTGTAAGGATCAGCGATTTTTATAGTGCCATCGACTAGGTATTGATAAAGTAATTCGGTATCGTTTCCAGTTTGATCGAGCTCTATCCACCAATCTCCATTAAGAGTTCCTGTCATCTGATAGTTGGCATCAATTCTAAAATCAGTGAGATCGGTCAAAGCAAAAACATGTTCTTTATCTGGTGCATGCAATTTCAGAAAGACATTTCCATCATCAAGAATGGTAGCTCCATAATTTGTATCGAAAGGAACATCTGCTTGTGTTTGCTCCCCATCAAGAATGACGGCACTGAAACTATCTCCAATCGCATTTACTCCATCAGTCGCTTCAAATCTGATTGTATGGTTTCCTGGCTCGGATGCTAAGTATTGATAGTTGATCTCTAATCCGCTGCCGGCAAGAATCTCTACATTATTGTCATAAAGGACATAATCGGCTTGCATAGAGATAGCTGCTCTGATTGTGAGTTCTTCACCTTGCTCTAATACTTGCTGTTCTGAATCAGGAGTAATAAACTTTCCAGTAAATTCATCAAGGTCTGGCACATCAACGAAGATGTCACCAAGAGAACTTGTCTTTCCTTCTTTTGAGCCATCTTGGTTTCTGAAAACAAACGAGAGTTGGACTACTTCTTCATTCTCTGGAATGCCATAATATTCTCTAGGAGTGATTGTCATCAAATGTTTATTACTTCCAATTGGAGCCATTACAACATTCGGGTCAGCAGTTCCCCAGTTTCCTTGGACATATTGCCAATTGCCAGGACCACCTGCTGTCGTGATTACGCCTGTATGTGCATAGACAGGAGTAACACCGATTAATCCGCCGCTGCCTAGAGTAGCATCGTATATAATTGTAATCTCATCATCCATTGTAAATAATGGCGGGTCGATTGATACGATTTGTGCTTGACACAGAGCGATCAAAAGGGACAACATTGATATGAGTAGAGTCTGCTTCATAATTAGTAATTTGAAATAATATCAAACGTGTAAGGTGGAATAGAAACTGAATTATTGCGACTATTTACACTTGCTGTTTTTAATCTTGATTTCAATATTGATATATCATTGAGTTCGAAGTTGAAGTCTTTACTTGACTTGTTAAATACCATATAACAGGTCTTCTCAAAGTATGTTCTTTGATAAATTAGGACTTCATCAGTAACCTTTACTAAGCTTGTAGTACCATATAGCAAAGGCATTTCTTCTCTTCTTAGTTTAGTAAGTTGTCGAGTATATTCTCGTGTTTGTTCTTCTTGGTCATTGAGTTGATCAAATCTCATCATCCTGCGACTATCTGGATCACCAGCTCCTGGCAACCCAATTTCATCGCCATAGTAGATCACCGGCACTCCTGGAATTGTCATCACAAAACCAAGGAGCATTCTATGCTTGGAATATCCAATCTCGTCGGATACCCCAATCTCTCTTTCAAAGCCTGCCATTTTTTGATCTTCGTCAAATCTCACATCACCACTTGCTAAGGATACAAATCTTGCTTGATCATGATTACCTGTGATGTTACCCATCATAGAGTGGTAACCATAGTAATCAAGAGACGAATTCATCGATGTCCAGAGTCGTTCAAATGATTGGTCGTCTTTGGCAAATACTTCTCTGGCATCAAAGTAAAGATTGAAATCAAATTGTGCATCTAGTTGTCCACTTGAGATATAACTTTTGATCAAGTCTCTGGATCCATAAGTTTCACCAATCTGATAGATTGAACGATTTTCCTTAAGCATCACATCTTCTTTGAGTCGCTTAGTCAATGCAATCCAAAATTCTCGTGGTATATGTTTAGTCGCATCATGTCGATATCCGTCCAGTCCAAACTTCTTTAACCAATATACAGTAGAATCTACTTGAGTATCGATTACATCGGGATTAGAAAACTCTAAACTGGGCAAAAATGTATCAAACCATGTCGTTAACCTTTGTTCGTCCCATAGTCGTAAGTTCTCAGTACTGTCCGATAATATTAATTGTGTGGCGTATTCAGGATGTGCTTGATAGAGAGGGTGCTCCTCGTGAACGTGATTTGTTACGTAGTCGAGTAGGATATTGATGTCATGTGCATGAGCCACATCCACCAATCTCTGCAGACTCTCATCATCACCAAACCGATGATCAACTTGCGATGACGAGATCGGCCAATACCCGTGATAACCTGAATAGTAATATTGTGGTTCGATATATTCTTGATAAGCAGTAAGTGGGTTCTGAGTGATTGGGGACAACCAGAGTGAATTAATCTGTAATGAGTCAAAATATCCAGACTCAATCTTCTGAGTGATACCCTCCAAGTCACCTCCCATATAATTAGTCAATGGTCGCAGTCTCTCATCATCAACAGGGTCATCGATATCCATATCTCCATTGTTAAATCGATCTATCAATGTGAAGTACATAATCTGTGATCGGTAGTCATGTCGATTGAGTGCAGTACCAGATGTGATGACATTACCCATACTGAGTGGTATCACTATGTCATTACTCACACCTCCTCCACCAGTTGCATAGCACCTGATCTGAGATCGGTCTTGGCTTGAGAGATTTTTAGGAATATTGACTTGAACTTTAGTCTTTTTTATTTTAGTCTTTACTAATTGATTTTGGCAATAGCAATAAATTCTCTCAGGCTGTAAAGTTGATTCAAGAGTAATATTTTTATCAGAAAAAGAAAATGTTGAAAGTTGAGGAACGGCATTTGGATCGCCACCTTCTATTTTCATTAGTGAGTTGTATCCACCTATTCCATTACTGACAGAATCTTGATTCATTGGGTCGCATACCTCCTTTCCATCGATGACATACTTGTATTGATAGAGTCCAGGATTCATATCAAACACTGAAGCCCAATCTCCATCAGTATCTTTTGTGACGGGAGTTGTGTTGGGGTTCCAACTATTCATCTCTCCTTTGATCTTGACTTTATCGTAGCCGTTATCTTTCAACTTTAAGACAATCGGAATCTTTGTTGGACTTTTTACGAGTATGTCATATTTGCCTAAAACAGTGGTAATCTCCAAATTTGAAAGTGGAGTTTGTATTTGTTCTTTGACTTTGATTCTTAGCTCACTTTTATCATCACTCAAGGTAAATGGCAAATCAGAATTGCACTTTACAGAAACTACATTTGCATCAAGAAAGTAATCCTGAAGCTGAATAACATTCTCACCATTCTGTAATTCTATGGGAGTTGCTTCTCCGATAATCTCTGATTGAGCAACAAGAGACAAAGACAAACACCAACATATAACAATCATTAAGCTACGCATCTCCTTGGTATTTAATTGCTTCAGGTTCTGTAATGAGAAGGTTGGCAAGTCCTGCAATAATAAGTGAGATTCCTGCTAAGAGCATAGTATTGATAATCGAGTCTCCAAGAAAAGTCTTATAAGCAAAATTAATCCCGCCAACTGCTGCAATAATTTGTGGAATCACAATAAACATATTGAAGAGACCCATAAAGACTCCCATCTTATTAGGATCAAGCGTGCTTGACAACATTGCATACGGCATTGACAAGATACTTCCCCATGCAAATCCAATGGCGACAAAACATAGATTGAGCGATGTGGCAGAATCACAATACAACATCATTATGAATCCAAGGCCACCAATGATTAATGATATGAGGTGTATCAGCTTTCTATTGATATTGACTCGACTTGCGATGAAGGTTAAGATCAATGCAAATGCCATTGATGACAAACCATACATTCCCATTGCTGAACCAACCAGATCGGCTGCATTATTAAAGGCAAGATCAGCAGTCGTGTAGGCATCACCTGTGACAAGATTAGAATCTGGTTTAGGAGAATTAAAGACATGTTCTGTCAAGGCTGGTGTCGCCATACTCCACATCGTAAAGAAGGCAAACCAACTAAAAAACTGAATAATACCAAGCTTTTTCATAGTGCTTGGCATCGTTTTGATATTATGTATGATTTCATTTAGTCCATTCATAAATCCGGAAGTTTCAGCTTTCTCCTTTTCGAATGCTTCAATGTCTTCAGGTGGATATTCTTTTGTCGACAGAATGGTGTAAACAATTGATACCATAAAGATGATACCACCTATCAAGAATGCTAGTTTGACATTTTGAGGGACAATATTTGCGGCCGCTTCATTAGAGACACCTAATTGATTAAGTAACCAAGGCAGCTGGCTAGCCACCCAAGTACCGATACCGATTATCAATGTCTGAACAACGAAGCCGTAACTCCGCTGTGACTCTGGAAGTAAGTCAGCAACTAAAGCTCTGAAGGGTTCCATACTGACATTGATAGAAGCGTCTAAGATGAGAAGAGATCCTACCGCTACCCATAAGACAGGAGAGTGCGGCATACAGATCAAAGCAATTGAGGCCAATACTGCTCCGATAAAGAAGAATGGTTTTCTTCTTCCCCATCTAGGATTCCAAGTACGATCGCTGAGATAACCAATGATAGGTTGAACAATCAATCCAGCGAGCGGAGCAAAAATCCATAGCATCGGAATATCGTCTTTGGCAGCTCCAAGTGTCTGAAAGATCCTAGACATAAAGCCACCTTGTAGTGCAAACCCAAATTGAATTCCTAAGAACCCAAAACTCATATTCCAAATTTGCCAAAAGCTTAATTTCTCCTTTCTTGTCTTCATTTGATTTTAATTTGGTCGTCTAGGCTAGTTCTGAAGTACTCATCGCCTCTAATGTCATGCTCTTATTGTGGAGGCGAACGGTGACTGCACTATCTGATAAGTTTTCTAATGTTGTTCCATTGACCTTGTCGACTTTGACTTTGATCACAGCCCCTTGATAAACTATACGGAAGCTCATCGAATCCCACTGAGGTGGTAGTTTTGGTGAAAGAGACATCCCGTCGTCATCAATTTTCATTCCTCCGAAACCTTTGACGATTGCCAACCATGTGCCAGCCATACTGGTGATATGGAGACCATCTTCAGTATCGTTATTATAATCGTCTAGGTCTAGTCGAGCCGTACGGAGATACATTTCGTAAGCCTTATCGTAGTCCCCAATTCGACAAGCAAGCACAGCATGTATACAAGGACTCAATGAAGACTCATGTACTGTCATTGGCTCATAAAACCGGTAGTGCTTCCTGATTGTGTCGACATCAAACTGGTCTTCAAAAAAGTACATGCCCTGTAATACATCCGCTTGTTTGATATAACAAGATCGTAAGATTCTATCCCATGACCAATGTTGATGTATCGGAGCTTGGTCATCTGGAATTGCACTGACAGACAATAACTCCTTATCTAAGAAACCATCTTGTTGCAGATAGATTTGACGTTTTTCATCAAATGGAAGGTAGGTGTTCTCAATGATCTCCTTCCAGCGGTCAGCCTCCTGAATAGTATATTTCGCTTTTGCTAAAACGATTTGTAGTTCTTCTGGACTATTAGTCATCAGCTCGCTAATGACCTCATGGCAATATTGCAAGCACCATCTTGCAATGAAATTCGTGTACCAATTGTTGTTGACGTTGTTTTCGTATTCATTTGGTCCTGTGACACCTAGCATCACAAAGGCCTGTTTGTCCTCTGAGTACTGAAAACGTTGAGACCAGAATCTAGCGATACCAAGGAGCACCTCTAGTCCATATTCTACGAGATATGACTTGTCTCCAGTATACCTGACATAGTCGTATATGGCAAATGCAATTGCGCCATTTCGGTGAATTTCTTCGAAAGTGATTTCCCACTCATTGTGGCATTCTTCACCATTCATTGTGACCATGGGGTACAGTGCAGCTCCATCATTGAACCCAAGTTTCTCTGCATTTTCTATTGCTTTTTGCAAATGCTTGTATCGGTAGACAAGCAGACTTCTAGCCACACTTGAGTCAGCGGTACTTAGGTAAAAAGGTAAACAATAAGCCTCAGTATCCCAATAAGTACATCCACCATACTTCTCTCCAGTAAATCCTTTTGGACCTATATTTAACCTTTCATCAGAGCCATCGTAAGTCTGATAAAGATGTAGAATATTAAATCGCATTCCTTGTTGGGCAGAGATATCACCATTGATCTCTATGTCATTCTTTTCCCAGTTTTGCTCCCAAGCTACTTTGTGTTGATTGAGTATTGCTTCATAATTTGAATCAGATACTGCATCAAGTCGTTGCTTGTTAATCTGGTTAAATGTTTCACCTTGATGAAAGGCTGTAGAAATCGCCACATACTTATGTAAGGTGACTGACTCACCTTGTGATAGGGTGATCTCAAATTGATCTGAGACAACACCTTCACTCGCTGTAGTCTTAGGCGCTATTCCCTCTATTGAGTTATGCATCGAAGCGTGAATAGCAGTCTCCGTTTTCTTCGTAATTGCCGAAACTGAAGCATATCCATTCTCTGGCTGAGTTATGATATTCCAAAAAACCTCGTCGTAGTTAGAATCTTGATTTTTGACATTAGCATCGAGATACGAATTTAATTCAATATTCCCATCGAAGGTCTTTGAACTCACCGTGTACTTTATCACTCCAAGCTCCTTTGTGACTTGACTGCAAAACCTTTCTGAGTGTATAGTCAATAAACTTCCTTCAATGTCTAGTGTCAAAGATTTACGATAGATAGAATGCCGCATATCTAACTCTCTGTGAAAGTCTGTAACCTTAGCTGTATTCAAGTCTATCTGTGTTCCATTTACCAAAAGGTCGACACCTATCCAACGTACAGAATTCAGCACTTTAGCGAAGTATTCTGGATATCCATTTTTCCACCAGCCTACTCGTGTCTTATCAGGATAGTAGATACCAGAAAGGTAGCTCCCTTGCAGTGTCTCTCCACTATATTGCTCCGCAAATGTGCCCCTTACTCCCATATAGCCATTGCCAATGGAAAATATCGACTCTGAAACTTGGTTGTGTTCCTTATGAAATCCCTTCTCTATTACCTTCCAAGGATCTTTAACTAAGTAGTCTTTCATCTCTTATACTTGATTTATACCTGCATCCAAATATAATGTTTTGGATTAAAGATAATTGGAGAACTAAATATGTATTTACAGTAGAAAACCGCAAATTTGCTTTTACAAATCCTATGGATCGCACAAACAAAAACTCGAACAACTAATATGGTCAATATAACTGCTTGCATCTTTGATCTAGATGGTGTGATTGTTGATACTGCAGGCTATCACTTTGCTGCTTGGAAGGAAATGGCGAAGCGATGGAATATAGAGCTTACTCATGCAGAAAATGAAAAACTCAAAGGAGTCAGCAGGGTGGATTCACTCAAGCATATCCTTGCTCTAGGAAATATTAACCTGGGTGATGATGAGATTAACCATTATTGTACTCTTAAGAACGACCACTATCTCTCGCTTATCGCAAGTATGGATGAAAGCGAACTCTTACCTAATGTGAAAGCACTACTTAAAGAACTCTCAGATATTGGAATAAAAATTGGCCTTGGTTCTGCAAGTAAAAATGCTCCTCTGATCATCAAAAAGACAGGTATTGAACATTACTTTCAAGCAGTGATCAGTGGTAGTGATGTAACCAATGGAAAACCGCATCCAGAAACCTTTAGTAAGGGAGCGGATAACTTGGGTGTATTACCAGAGTCTACAATCGTTTTTGAAGATTCTCAGAAGGGAATCACTGCTGCAAAGCGAGGTGGTTTCTATGCCATAGGTATCGGTAGTCCGTTAGACTTAAAAGAGGCTGACATCGTGATTCCGGGATTTGAAAATTTGACTTTCGATGGAATAGTCTCTCAACTTAATGCTACTCTAAACAAATAAGTAATATGAAAATTATATTCAACCTTATCCTCATTCTAGTCTCTGCAATATTCCTTAGTTGTGGATCGAGCAGCCAATCTAAAGAAAGCACAAAAGGAGAGTTAGCATCGGACCAATCTGCGAATGCTGCGATATTGATGGAAGGGAATGTACCGACCTGGGCCAAAAATGCGAATATGTACGAGGTTAATATCCGACAGTTTACACCTGAAGGAACATTTTCAGCCTTTGCAAAACATATTCCTAGGCTTAAGAAAATGGGAGTTGATATCCTGTGGTTGATGCCAGTCTATCCAATTTCTGAGACTAAGAAGAAAGGCAGTCTCGGCAGTTACTACGCGGTATCAGAATTTGCGAAAGTTAATCCTGAATTTGGAACATTAGCAGAGTTTCAGGCAATGGTAGAAGCCATCCATACCGCAGGAATGAAAATAATTTTAGACTTTGTACCAAATCATACTGGGTGGGATCATGCTTGGATTACAGAACACCCTGACTACTATTCTAAAGATGCTGCAGGTAATATTGTAGACCCGATCGACCCTTCTACAGGAAAGAGTTGGGGATGGACTGATGTTGCAGACTTGAATTTTGACAATCAAGATATGAGAAAGGCAATGATAGATGATATGCTTTATTGGATTGAAGAAGAACAGATAGATGGGTATCGTATGGACGTAGCTCATGGTGTACCCGTCAATTTTTGGGGAGAAGTTAGCTCAGCTTTGACCAAATCAAAACCTGACATCTTTATGTTAGCAGAGTCTGAAGTTGAAGAACTTCGGAATAAAGAATACTTCCAAACTGATTATGGTTGGGAGTTTCATCACATCATCAATGATATTGCAAAAGGCACAAAGAATCCTACACATATCAGGGATTGGTATAAATCTAATCAAGCGAAGTATCAAAGCGGCTGGCATATTCAGTTCACGTCAAACCATGATGAAAACAGTTGGGCTGGAAGTACTAAAGAACGAATGGGGAAATCGCATGATGCTCTCGCAGCTCTTGCGTATACGATTGAAGGTATGCCGTTGATTTATGGGGGACAAGAAGAACCTTTAGAGAAAAGACTAGAGTTCTTTGAGAAAGATGATATTGGCTTTGGCAAATATGAAAAAGCAGATTTCTTTGCTAAGATCCTTAAAGAAAAGCACCAAAACAGAGCTCTTTGGAATGGAGAATTTGGCGGCAAAGCTGAATTCATCCATGTTGATGATCAAGTACTTGTTTACAAGAGAGTTAAAGATGGAGATATGGTACTCTGTCTATTCAATCTATCTGATAGACCTGCATCATACACAGTCAAGGAAGCAGCATCTGGATTTAGAAATGTGTTCACTGAGGAGAGCAAGACCTTAGAGGCTAATTCTGTATTGAAGTTAGATCCTTGGCAGTACGAAATATTAAGTAATTAGTAGAAGAATTCACTTGATTAAAGGATGCATCAATGGTCCATTTCAAGTGATGCTACCATTATCGACAGTCATCGTAATGTCAGAATGAGAAGTTAGCACATATTGTTGGTCATCCTGAATTAAGACTAACTGCAGTGGTGATTTGCCAAGTTCTAGCGTATATGGTGAAGAGAGATTGATCCCTTTCTTTGTTGTTGTATATTGAAGGTCGTAGATATGGATACCCTTGGCTGAATATTTTGAGATGAGATAATGTTGGGGAGTTGATCCGTAATCTTTAATCAAGTAATAACTCCCAATCGCCTTTGATCCAATCCAATGAGCATCTGGCATCTCAACTTTTGATGTGTCATTATGGAATGCTCCTCTTGACTTGAGATAGTACTTGATGCCGAGCCAAGCAGAAAAAGATTGTTGTGATATCAGTTGACCATCATACTTGCTGAGTGGTGTCTTTACATCTGCATTGATGACTGTATCCATCGGAGTTGGGCTAGGGCAGATGTATTTGAGATAGTTGGTGAGCCTGTCTTTGGGAAGTACAGCTTTGATCAGATGACCAATATATCTTGAGCAGTTCAAGGCGCCTTTTCGGAAAATATCGTAATCCACGAATCCTCTAGATTGAGTCTTCCTGACAAATTCTAAGACATCTGATGACTTGATGTCTGATAGTACCTTATAGAACATTGGCCCTGCACTATGATGTATCGAATCATTGTGATAAAACTCTAGCATAATAGTATTGAGGTTGGTAATCTTACCATCTGATATATTTGCAATGACGTCTAGGGTCAATTGCGGGTCAGACTGAGCACATCTAGCACGACCATAGCCATCAGGCACATCATATCTACCAAAGTCAAAGTACTGAAGACCACCATTATCACCATCTACTAGAATAGCACAGTTGTGTCCTGCTCGGATGGTATTGCCCTCAGTAAATCCAAGGAACTTCCATACTACCCGGTGCCACACCTCGTGGTATTGGATGTAAAAATCTGGAAATGCAATGACAATTAGATGGTCCATTTCACCTCTAATGTAGTAAGGTCTTATTATACCGCCACAGAAAATTCTCTTAAGGCATCATTGAGTGATGTCTTCTTGTCAGTACTTTCTTTTCGCTTACCGATGATTAATGCGCAGTTGACTTGGTAACTTCCTGCAGGAAATTCCTTAGTATAGCTACCTGGAATGACGACACAATTTTCTGGTACTTCACCTCTGTATATCACTTCTTTGCTACCAGAAACATCGATGATTCTCGTACTTTGAGTAAGTACTACATTTGCCCCAAGTACAGCTCCTTTACGGACTCTTACGCCTTCTACTACTATAGATCTCGACCCAATAAAACAGTCATCTTCTATGATAGTAGGCGTTGCTTGCAATGGTTCTAGGACTCCGCCAATGCCAACTCCACCTGATAGGTGAACATTACGACCGATCTGTCCACAACTACCAACGGTAGCCCACGTATCTACCATTGAGCCTTTACCGACCCAAGCGCCAATATTGACATAACTCGGCATTAAGATGGCACCTGCTTCTATGTAAGCACCATGTCTCACTACTGCTGGCGGTACGACTCTTACACCTTGTGCAGCATAGTCTCTTTTGAGAGGAATCTTGTCGTGATACTCGTATGGTCCGACTTCGATTGTTTCCATTTGCTGGATAGGAAAGTACATTACGACAGCTTTCTTGACCCAATCATTGACCTGCCACTTATCACCATCTGGTTGTGCTACTCTGAGTTCTCCCTTATCTAATTTGGCTACGATCTTTCTGATTGCATCCTTCACTTCAGCAGACTTGAGCATCTCTCTATCGTCAAATGCAGACTCTATGATCTGTTGTAATTCTTTCATTGTGAATATTTAAGTTGTATGATTATGTCAATATATTTAATGCCAGGATTTGTCCCATCACTCCGACAAGTACACCATGGTAAATCTGTTGTAGATTATGTGATCCCAAATAAACCCTACTACTAAGAACTGCTCCACCTAGAAGCACAGCGACGCTTACACAAATAATGTTGTGAACTTGGAGATTAGCCGTTAACCAGACATAACCAAAACTCCACTTGAGTCCAATCAAGATCACCCCAACTACAAGTCCGCCAATACCAACTCCATGTAGACTAAGCTTAGAAAAATTGTTGAGAAAGAAAGCCATAAATAAACTCAGTGTAGATCCAAGTGTCACCACCTTAACAGGAGTAGGGACGTCTCCATTCTTGTAGTAATTGTAGAACAACCAAATATAGAATAGTCCAGTAATCAATAGTGGTGCTATCCGCTCTTGTTTAGTAGGCATTTCTAAAGATGAGATAAATCCAAGTCCCTTGAGCATAATCATCCCAACCAAAGGAAGAATCAATGCAGAGACTATTGTATAGACCGTAAAAGTTACTGAGCCTTCAAGAGAACTAAAGATAAATAGATGTCTACACGTCAGGAAGGTAAAGCCTATCAGCATCGGTAAGATGAAGATTGGATGTAGTATAATTGACAAAAAGTGTGCTATACCTCTCATAGGAGTGCAAAAGTAGTGAGTCTACTTTCACTAGTAAGTATCATTCAATGAAAATTATTGACAGCACGGATAATCGTAATAAAGTATGCTGCAAGCTTTTCTTCTAGGATTTCCTCTGGGAAGTAATCTTCGATCAACCAGTCACGTGGATCATCCTCATACTCTGTGAACATATACATCTCTCCAAGTTTGTCAGACTTGGAACCCCACTCATTACCATCATTGTACTGGGTAGACTTCCAGATAAACTCTGCTCTATCACTTTTGATGACCCATTCGGAGTGGTCACGCGGCCACTTAGTACGCATCGTGATGGTGATACCGTCCAAAGTATTGAGCTCATAGTGGGTATCATTATTATTCCACAGTTGCCGAATCGTACCTGAAACCTCTCCGATATCAAATGACCAATGCGTAAAATCCCGCTTGAGGGCCCAAGTAATCTGTAATTGACCATCGTGTTGATGAGTAAATATCTCCCACTCTGATAAGTCATCGTCATAGATACTATGTATGCCCTCGAAGTAATCAAGGCTATCAACCTCCGACTCTTGAGCTATTCCTACAGCCAAGCAACCGATTAAAAAGAGGAGTGTAAAGCAGTATTTCATAATGTTTATAACGAAGGTATTCAGTCAGATGGTTCTCCAGAGTGAATTCTTAAGAGATAATTCATAGAAAATTGGTGTGTATTCTCTCAGTTTTTCTTTGGACGTAAAGAAAATCCCATTAAATTTGCATCCGCTTTAGAGACGTCTATCGCTATTATTGGTGCCTTAGCTCAGTTGGTAGAGCAATGGACTGAAAATCCATGTGTCCGCAGTTCAAATCTGCGAGGCACCACAAGAAGCCTTCGAATTTAATATTCGAGGGCTTTTTTGTTTCTATGAAGGCAGTATTTCATACACTCAACAATTAAAAAAGGTGGTATTGCCTATATTCAAGGTATGAAACAGATCACCTTTCTCTTCCCCGTAATCTTCCTCTTATTCAGTTGTCAGGCAACTAAGCTTACTCCTACGACTATTGCCAATGACACTGCAGCCATCCACACTGTGATGAATAAGCAAGAACAAGCTTGGTCAGATGGAGATGTGGATAAGTTCATGGAAGGATACTGGCAGTCGGAAAACTTGTCATTTGTCGGTAGTCGAGGTCCGACCTATGGATGGAAAACTACCCTGGAAAATTATCGAAAGGGTTATCCTGACAAGGCGGCTATGGGCAAGTTATCATTCGAGATATTGAGATTGACTCCGATCAGTGAAGATGCATATTATATGATTGGGAAGTACACCCTTGTCAGAGAATCAGATGAACCAAGCGGTTACTTCACCTTGATCTGGCGTAAGATAGATGGTAAGTGGTTGATTACTGATGATCATACGAGTGGGTAGGAGAGTTGTTATATGAGATTAGAAGTACCCCGCTGGTCGAGGTTTGCAACCTCGATCAATACAACGGGTCACTCATTAATTAGGGTCTATCACCGTCGAATTGAACATTTGGGGCCTTGCAACTAAGTAAATTATTATTTACCTTTAGGTGTGAAATGTTCAGAATTCCTAAGACTACTAAAACGAGATGGTTGGTACGTAGTAAGCATTAAAGGCTCACACTTCAAAATGAAACATCCATCAAAAAATGGAATAGTAATTTTTCCTAACCATGGAAGCAGCGATTTAGGTAAAGGACTTGAGAGTAAACTGAGAAAAGATGCCCAATTAAAGAAGAAATGAAATACAAGTTTGTAATTGAACGGAGCAAAACGGGGTACTCAGCATATGAGAAAAAACTACCAATATTTACATATGGAGATACAATTCATGAAATGCGGCTAAACGCATTAGAAGCGGTTAATCTTTATGAAGAAGAATTTGACAAGAAACCATCAGCACTAATCAATTTATCTTTTGAAATTGATTTTAAACAGTTCTTCGATTATTACAAAATAATAAACTCCAAGTATCTAGCGAAACGCATTGGAATGAACGAGTCTCTTTTATCACAATATGTCAATGGAAAGAAAAATCCTTCCAAAAAACAAGTCGAAAGAATAATTGATGGGCTACACGACATTGGTAAAGAGCTAACTGAGTTAGTGCTTGTTTAAACCTAGATAGCCCAAGTTTGCAATCTCGATCTAATCCACTTATCTGCAGGAAGTTTCTATTGAGGCACTTTATCTTATACACCAACTAAGTTGGTACTGATTAAGTAATGTCAAGTTGGTTCTCATTTACAATGTTATTAGCATTGCGCTATCTTAGAGAATGGATATAGGAGACTGGTCTTAAGTCGGGAGACTTAAGAGAACGGTGTGGGTAGATGATTAAGAGAGATGAATTTTAAAAAAAACAAAAGCATGAAAGCTCAAGAGGAAAGTACTCAAGAAAATGAGTTTGTTAAAGAAATAGAACATCTTTATAGGTTACATTATATCACAAAAAACCATGATCATATAATTGAGCTTAAAAGGGGCGAATGGAGACTATTCGAGCCTTCTAAATTCATATATGCATATTTTGCTTTTAATTCATTTTACAACTTTCATTGGGAAGAGTGCTTGAAAAACAATAAGTTAGAATTATTCACCAAAACCATAGTGAATGAAAATGAATGTGAACCATCTGAAGGTACGAAATACAAAAGTATGATTGATTTCATCTTCAGTTATAAGATAGATAAGGACGTAGATGAATTCTTCAAAATAGTTTGCACTGGATTAAGTAATGAGCAATTAAATAAGATAATTTCAAATATAACTCCAGATGATAACATTACATTTTCTGAAAGAAATAAATTCAAAATTGAATTTGAAAAGCTTCTTCAGACTCGAGTTATTAGGGTTGGAAAACTTAAAAACGATATAGTGAGATTTATATATCTTGTTAGAAACAACATATTTCATGGGACAAAAAACACTATAGAGATGTCAGAAAGCTTCCAAAGAAAAAGATTGAAAGTTTACACTAATATTCTAATTGGTTTGAATCAAATGCTTTTCAACATTTTAGAAAGAGAGACTGATTTTCAACCACATGGAAGATATACCATTTCGTCAAAAATTTGACAAGATGAAAACTCTAGTATATTTCGCATCGGGCCCCAAAAGGGAAAGGTATTATAACTTGAACTATGATAAAGTTATATTGATTGACAAAATATTTGACAAACCAAATTCGAAGACAATCTATGATCTAAAAAGAAACAAAATTGTGTGTATTGGAATGGATTGTTTACAATCAATTGAGTATTTGAAACATAACAACATTAAAATCGATTGTTTTGTAGTTTTGAATGAAGGCCTCTTTGAAGGAGGTGGTAGTTATCCTTTGCACGGCGACTTTTTTCTAGGAAAGATTATGCCTTTATTTAATAAGGAATACATCCACATATTTAGTCCTTCTTATTATAGAATTCGGAAAATCGAAAAGTTGGATATTCCATTCTCAAAAAAGCAGCTTAGTGAATATGACAACCAGTTCATTGACCCTAAAGTTTTCTCTAATCACAGCGGTGGAAAGGTCTACTTGATGACAAAAAACACCTCTCGAATTGAGTTTAGCGTTGGCAATACCATAGTGAGAATTGTAAATGATAGTATTTGGGAAGACTATGACTATTTAGATTTATTGTTTCTGTCGGGCAAAGGGAACCATTTTAATGGATTTAATAAAGTCAAAAGCATTAGTAGTTTTAGCAATATGATGCAAGTTGCTGAAGACATGAAATTAGCTTGTGTTGGATGTACCCCTTTTGGCGGAGCTTACGTAGATATTATTAAAAATATCGCGAAAGCAACTATAACTTATCCAAAAGAAATAAGTTTCTATCATCTTAACACAACAGACTTTTCTGAACTAAAAAAGTATGTTAATGATAAGTATTTATAGAACTTGTCGAATTTTGTGTTTGAATGAATACCCGATTACTCAAGTTTGCAACCTCAATCAAAATCCACTTTGTATTTCAAAACTTCCTCTACGGCAATCTCCTAAGCAACGTGTGCCCCAGCAACCAAGCAAGTAACCAACAAGCCAGTCCAAACAATACAAAGCCACGATACTTCTCTTCGTATCGCTTATAGACATTAGTTTCTATTTCAGTCTTTTCTAAAGTGTCGATATAAGCATAGATCTGCTCTAGCTGTTGAGAGTTAGTTGCTCTGAAATATTGGCCTCCTGTTTCCTTGCTCATTTCCGTAAGTAGAGTTTCATCAATATTTACCCGAGTATTGCCGAAGATAAATGTTCCATCGTTTCTCCTTCTGATTGGAGCTCTAGCGGAACCAGTTGTCCCAACCCCGATGCTGTAGACTCTTACACCGATTTCTTTGGCGATATCTGCAGCGGTCATTGGCTTGATATAGCCAGCATTATTTGATCCATCTGTGAGTAGGATGACAATCTTACTTTTGGCGTCGCTTTCTTTGAGACGGTTGACAGCAGTGGCGAGACCCATACCGATTGCAGTACCATCTTCTAGGAGACCACATTGCAGACTCGCGAGGAAGTCATTGACAATCTTGTGGTCAACTGTCAGTGGGCATTGTGTAAATGCTTCTCCAGCAAAGACCACAAGACCAATCCGATCATAAGGCCGCTTCTCCACAAATCGCTCTGCCATCACCTTGGATGCAGATATCCGATCTGGGGTAAAATCTTGCGCCAACATACTACTCGACAAGTCCATCACTAGCATAATATCAATTCCTTCTGCCGTTTCTTCTACCTCTTGTAAAGACAATTGTGGTCTAGCTAATGCAATCAGCATACTCGCCAACCCGATTAACTTGATGATAGGCAGTAGTCTACTTCCCACTTCTTTCAATGAGAGTTTATGTGTGATGCTTCCCAATCCAGGTAGTGGCATCTTAGCTTCTGACTTTCGAGTGTATCGATAGTAGTAGAAGACAAGTGCTGGGATGATCAGCAGTGTCAATAATAACCACGGATTATGAAAAGCATAGCTACTCATCTCCATCGATTTTTATGATTTCTTCCACCGATTTGGTATCCTCTACGAATGTAAATGCTTCATCCAAGAACTGCTCGTGCATAGCGTCATCAGGCGTCGCTTTCGCAAATTTGACGAGATCGGCAACTTGCAGAATACGTGTCAATTTCTCACTATATGTAGAGTCAAAATCTTTTGCTTCCAGATCGTTGACAATCTCCGATGTGGTAGATTCAAGTGCTTGCACTTCAAATCGATTCTCTAGGTATTCTCTGATGGCAAAGGTCAATTTAGATTGATAATCTTTGACTTGATTGTTCTCCCACAAGCGTTCTTGCTTGAGCTTATTGAGTTTTTCTAATGCGATGATGTGAGCTGGCAACTTAGGTTTGATTTCTTCTACTGGATCTAGAATCATCACATCTACCTTACGTTTGAATTTACTCTGGAAGTACGCAAGCAACAACCCAGCAAGCAACAAAGCAACTGCTATAATCAACCACAAAAAGTCCTTCCAATTCTTATTCTCCTTAGCGATGTTTTCTATCGGATTAATCATCTGCGTCGTATCCTGAGGAACTCCTTCTACTGGAAATGGCACAATGAGAATAGGGGATTCAAGTGCCATCACATCAAGTGTGTCCTTATTGGCATTCATATAGATAGGCGACGGCACTCTGAATGCTCCAAAATCCCATACTCTTAGTCTCAAAGTCTGTGTCAGGTTGTACTTACCATTCTCGTCTTGGGTAGAAGCTTGTGAGACAACCTCATCGGCTTCTCCAAATGGACTTTCTAACCATTCGATATCAATAGGGTCAGTCTGCACAGGGGTAGAGTCATTCAGCATGGCTAGATTTTCTATCTCACCAAGAGGGCTGTAATCTACGTTCAGGTTGCCAAGCGGCTGATTGCTTGTGATAGTTAGTGTCATCGACAACTCTTCACCAACTTGTACAGAGTCTTTTGACATCTTTACAGACGTGGACGGCCGTTGGGCACTACCCATCAAGCTCATAGCAACTATACACAAGATCAACACCGCACTCCTCATCATCCGATCCGCTTTTTGAAGAATTGGAGTAATGACTTGACGTAGTCTTCACCTGTAGCAATGCTGATGATATCCGAGCCTTTCTTGGCAAATGTTTCCTTGAAATAGGCTTCATTAGAGACGAACGCATCGCGATAAGCACTACGGACTGCCTTGTTAGAGGTATCAATCGTTCTGAGTTCTCCAGATTCTGGATCCCGGACCTTGAGAAGACCCACATTGGGCATCTCCATCTCAGACTTATCGTATGTATGTACACCTACGATGTCGTGTCTACGAGAGGCAATCGTCAATGCGTGCTCATATCCTTGGTCCATAAAGTCACTAAGGAGAAAGGCAATGCTTCGCTTCTTCTGGACATTGGTCAGATACCGGATTGCTGTTTCTATTTCAGTACCATTATGCTCAGGTTTATGAAAGATAATCTCTCTGATAATTCTGAGGATATGCGACTTTCCCTTCTTAGGTGGGATGTACTTCTCTATCTCAGACGAGAATAAGATTGCACCTACTTTATCGTTATTTTGTATTGCTGAGAAGGCAAGTACTGCACTCATCTCTGCAACGAGTTCACTCTTGAATTGTGTGGTTGTACCGAATAGAGATGACTGACTGATATCGACAAGGAGCATCAAAGTCAACTCCCGCTCCTCTTCAAATACTTTGATGAATGGAGAACCCGTCCGAGCGGTCACATTCCAATCAATATTTCTGACATCGTCACCATATTGATAGTCTCGTACCTCACTAAATGACATACCTCGTCCTTTGAAAGCACTCTGGTACTCTCCTGAGAAGACCTGCTTACTAAGACCACGTGTTTTGATCTCAATCTTCCTTACCTTCTTTAGGATTTCGGTTGTATCCATTATGGTACTTGGACAGTCTTGAGGATGTTGTCAATAATATCTTCTTGAGTAATGTTCTCTGCTTCTGCTTCGTATGTGATGCCGATTCTATGTCGGAGGATATCCTTACAAATATTCCTCACATCGTCAGGGATAACATAACCTCTACGTTGCATAAAAGCATAAGCCTTCGACGCCATTGCAAGATTAATACTTGCCCTAGGTGATCCACCGTAGGCAATCAGATTCTTTAAAGATGCAAGACCATTTTCCTCTGGATTTCTTGTAGCAAATACGATATCGAGGATGTAGTTCTTGATGTTGTCATCCATATAGACCTTCTTTACGAGGTCTCTAGCTTTGAGGATTGTGTCTGGAGAGACTACAGGTTCTACTACCTTATTTGTTGTGCCATCTATGAATCTGTTGATAATTTCTCTTTCATCAGTCTTAGTGGGGTATCCAATGTTAACCTTGAGCATAAATCTGTCGACTTGTGCCTCTGGTAGTGTATAGGTTCCTTCCTGTTCTATCGGATTCTGAGTTGCAAGGACTAAGAACGGTTCTTCTAACTTGTATGACTCTTTACCAATGGTTACTTGCTTCTCGGCCATTGCTTCTAGCAGGGCACTCTGCACCTTGGCAGGTGCTCTATTGATCTCATCTGCAAGGATAAAGTTAGAAAAGATTGGTCCCTTCCTGACGTCGAATGAATTCTTGCTAGGATTGTAGATCATCGTACCCACGATATCTGCAGGTAGTAGATCTGGAGTAAATTGTATCCGTTGAAAGTCTGCTTTGACTGCATTAGATAGTGTCTTGATAGCCAATGTTTTGGCGAGACCCGGTAGACCCTCTAATAAGACATGACCCTTTGAGAGTAGTCCGATGAGGAGTCTTTCTATCATATAAGTCTGTCCGACGATGACTTCTCCTGTTGCTCGTTTGATGTCATCGATGAATGCGCTTTCGATCTGAATCTGTTGATTTAGCGCTTCGATATCTACTGATTGTTGCATCATAGTGTCTTGCTTGACTGTTTCTATTAATTGGAGTTAAACACTCCTAAATAATTCAAGTTGCAAATTTGAAAAAAATCTACCATTTCTTAACGGTTGAGCTTTTTAAAAATTCTTTAAAATTGCAAGTTACCTATGGCCTCAGCAGTTATTCGGGATATTGATGAATAATTATCAAACCACAATGATTAAATCTCGATATTTTCAATCCTATTCAGTATTACATCCTCATAGAATGCAGTAGTTTTATTGAATCAATTATAATATTCAACTATGGGTCGGAATGTTCAGAAATATTTACCATTTGCTCTAAGCGGCGTTGCCATTGTGATACTTCTCTTATCATCATGTAATGGCTTGAGAAGAGGAGCTAAGGGTCTTTCTAGTTCATTTGACGAAAGTCAAGAATCGATGATTATGGATAGCAATGGACAAGCACCTATGCGAGTCTATCATATCACGAATCAACAAGATTCTATATTGCTCAGGACCTCGAGTGTAAATGTCATCCCTGATGGAAACGACGTGGTCCTGGAGAGATTTATCAATCGACTCTATAGTACGGTGAGAGATAGTATGAGTATGGGGGTTGGAATTGCAGCACCGCAAGTTGGCATATTGAAAAATATCATCTGGGTACAACGCTTTGATAAAGAGGAATTTCCTTTTGAATATTATCTTAATCCAGTTATCACTCACTATTCACCGGACAAGCAAGATTGTCTCGAAGGGTGTCTTTCGATTCCTGATAGAATGGATACGACACGGATAAGAGCAGAGACGATTGTGATTAACTATGAGGAAATGGGAGGGAATAAGATTATTGATACAATTAGTGGATTTACAGCAGTGATCTTCCAGCACGAGATAGATCATCTCAATGGTATTCTTTACCTTGATCACCTTGACAAAGAGATGAACAAGGAATAAAGATGAAGATATTACACACTGCAGACTGGCATATCGGCAAGGTTTTACATAAGTATGCCTTAAGAGATGAGTTGCTATTGTTTTTTGATTGGCTCATTGAGTTAATTAAAAGTGAGCAGGTGGATTTGTTATTGGTGTCCGGTGATATTTTTGATCTGGCAAATCCTGCAGTTGTTGACAGACAGGTGTACTACCAATTACTGAGTCGGTTAATTAAGTTAAATGTAGAGGTGATCATCACTGGAGGTAATCACGACGCTGTTGGCCTGCTCAATGCACCTCAAACAGTACTTAATGAACTCAAGATCACAGTCATTGGTGGAGCTGAAGAAGATCTCAACAACGAACTTATAGAAGTAAAGAATGCACAAGGCCAACTCGAGGTGGTGGTAGCAGCGGTGCCATTTCTCAGAGACAAAGATCTACGATCAAGAGACATAGATGCTCAACATGCCAATCGGACAGAAGCAATTCGCGAAGGAGTCAAGAAACACTATGCTGACATTGCTGATATCTGTAGTGAGAAGTATCCAGAAGTACCCATCATAGCAATGGGACACCTCTACGCTAAAGGTGTAACCACAAGTGATAGTGAGAGAGATATCCATATCGGAAATGCCGCATCGATAGATTCTTCTATATTTTCTGACGTGTATGACTATGTGGCACTAGGTCATATTCACCGTCCACAGATAGTGGATAAGAGTGATTATATCAGGTATTCAGGTTCTCCGATTGCATTGAGTTTTTCTGAAAAGACGGACAAGAAAAGTCTGGTCATCATTGAGGTAAGTAAAGGAAAAATTACTCCCCCACAAATCATAGAAATTCCAAAGTTTCGATCATTATCAAAGTTTAGTGGTGACTTAGAAACAGTAAAGAAAAAGATTGCAGAATTTAAGCCTGATTACCCTTTAAAATCTTTCGTAGAAATAGAGGTCACTGAGCAAACATTTAGTGCCTTGACTCTGCAAGAGGTAGATGCACTTGTGAGCAAATACCAAGATTCAGAACAATTTATCATACTGAAAGCAAGGACGACATTTGCAGAAAAAGCTGAGAACACAGCTGCTTTATTTGAAGAAGGTGAACATATTGAAGATCTCCAGACCATTGATGTCTTTGAAAAGATGATGGTACAACAAGTCATTCCAATTGAGGAGCAGACAATCCTTAAAGAGGCATTTCTTGAAATCATGGAACTTGTAAATCAAGAAGCAGGCGAATGAAGATCATAGAATTAAATTTTATGAACATCAATAGTCTCAAAGGAGAACATCGAATCTCCTTTGAAGATTTGCCATTGTCAGATGCGAGCATCTTTGCGATTGTAGGTCCGACAGGTTCTGGAAAGTCTACTATCCTTGATGTGATAACCTTGGCGTTGTTTAATCAGATACCAAGATTTGGATCTAAGATAAGCAAGAAGTCAATCAGTGATGAGTCTTCTATCATTACTCATAATACGAAGGAAGCATTTGCATCTATTGAGTATGAAATCAAGGGTAAACGCTTCAAGTCAAAGTGGTCAATCCGAGTAAATAGGAATGGTAAGTTGAATGACTATGAAATGACATTCTACAATTCTGATGGCTCAGTTGCCGATCTCAAAAAAAGTGAAGTGCCTACCAAGAATGAAGAAGTCATTGGACTGAATTATGATCAATTTGTCAAAGCGATTTTACTCTCACAAGGAGAGTTTTCTAAGTTTTTGAAATCAGGCAAAAACGAACGTGGAGCCTTATTGGAAAATCTGACCGGGACAGGAATTTATAGACAGATTGGACAGCGGACTTATCAAAAGCACAAAGAGGTTAAAGAAGCTCTAGAGAGAGAACAAGCACTACTTGGCGAACACACGACGCTAACTGAGGAAGAAAGAAGTCTTCTTGAGTCCGAGTTAAAAATAGCTAATGCTGAAAAAGCAAAACAAGACAAAGCGATTGAAAAACTTAGTGCTTTACTCCAAGTAAAGAACAGCATAAAAAGGCTTAAAGAATCTCAAATTTTCACCCAAGGTTTATTAGAAAAGATTACACAAAAAGCCGTTGCATTCCAGACAGAGGAAGCTAGAATCAAAACGCATCAAAAACTCAGCCACTTACAAGGACGATACGCTAACTACAAAGCGGCAAAGAACAACGCCATTGAGAGCAAGGAGAATCTTGATAAGTATAAAGATGAGTTAGTAGCCGCAAGAAAAGCATTGCAAATTACGATAGGTGAGATGGCTACCTTAACCAAGACGGAAGTCAATGAAGAAAATTTCAAGAAGGAGATGAGTGCCTTTGAAAAAGAAATTATTGGACTTGATAAAGACATCAAACATCACAGTCAGGTTGGGAAGGATATACGAGGTCGAGTAAATCAAGAAAAGGCAAACTATCATCAAATAGACTTAAGAGATAGTATCAATCCTCAAGAAGCAATCGATCTTCTCACTCAACGGAAGGCCCAGTTACAAGTAATCATAAGCAAGTCTTCCCAAGACGCGAGTCAATCCATATCAGAGGTCAAAAACCAGATCAAGAAAGTCCAACTCGAAGTTGAGAACCTAAGGTCTCTAAAACAACACTTGACCCTAATGTCGAAGGCGGAAGAGAAATATGCGAAGGACATAGAGAAGCTCAAGGAACATAAAACAAGTGTAGAGAAATATCTGCCGTTAATCCAAAAAACGGAGGCACTACTCAAGGCAAGTAAGACTCGAGTCTCACTACTTAGAAAGCAAAAAGAAGATGCTCTCAAAATTGCTGAATTAGAAGAACTGCGAGACTCACTTATCAATGGAGAGGCTTGTCCACTTTGCGGAAGTCTAGAGCATCCTTTTACAGAGCACTTACCTAAGAAGGATCACAGCGATATAGAACAAGCAATCTCTATTGCAGAGAAAGAGCAATACAATTATCAAGAAGAAATAAAGAGGCATACAGAACTTGTTACAAAAAGCAAGGCATCGATAGAGCTAATCAACAAAGACATAGCTGAAGCAACACAATTACTAGCAGAGGGTAAGAATACCACGGGTCAATTACTGACATCAATTGACAATGGAAGCAAGATTGACTTAACTAATATCTCTTCAGCAATAGACTACAAAGTTGAATTTATCAAGCAGAGTGAAGAAGGAATAGAAGCACAGTCTGAGGTAGAATACAATGAGAGATTGACAGCTCAATATGAAGAACTATCCAAAATAGGCAAAGCGTATAAGGCGCTGAATCAAGTTCGTCAAGAAAAGTTTGAAGGAGATAGCATTAGTGAAGTGGCGAATAAGTTACAAGATGCATTTGGTCAAAGTAAAACCACAATCGAGCAGAAGGAATCAGTGATTCAGAACGAAACAAAATCACTTACCAGAGATGTCAACTTAGCCACTAACATATCCAAAGAATTAGAGCCAACAATCAAGGCACTTGGCTTCAATAACTTAGACGAGATAGAGACACAACTCTTAGATGAAGCAACCTTAGATGGATTAACTAAACAACAGAAGTCAATTGAGAAGGATACGATCAGATATCAATCAGAGCTGAGATTAGTCCACAAGGATCTCAAGGATAAAGAACAACTTGACTCTGATCCAAAGTTGTCAATTGAAGCCCTACAAGCGACTATCGACTCTAAGAAAGTCCGAGCTGACGAGCAACTCAAAATTGCCAGTACTACTCAAGAAAAACTCAATCGCGACAAAGAAGATCAAAAGCGATTCAAAGAGAGACAACAAAGCATTGACAAACTGAAAATAGAGTTTAGTAAGTGGTCGTTACTCAATAAAATGATTGGTGACCAACCAGGCAATAAATTCGCCAACTATGCTCAAGGCTTGACACTGAAAAATCTACTAGTCTATGCTAACAGAAGGTTACTCAAACTCTCAGATAGATACCTACTCAATCAACCAGAAAATGATGGAGCACTTATCGTCATAGATAAGTATCAAGGGAATAGTTCTCGATCTGTTACAACATTGTCTGGAGGAGAAACATTTCTGATCAGCTTAGCACTTGCATTAAGTCTATCAGATATGGCGTCAAAAAATGTTGCACTTGGTTGTTTGTTTATTGATGAGGGATTTGGGACTCTTGATCCTGATACGTTAGAACTTGCAATGACAACATTAGAAACTCTACAATCAGAAAGTCAAAAGACTGTAGGAGTAATCTCACATGTAGAAACCCTGAAGGAACGGATAGATGTACAGATTCAACTTGACCGAAATGCTCAAGGATTGAGCTCCATCAAAGTGGTAGGGTAGGCAAGGTTACTTATCTAGGTTTCTAACGTTTTCAGTTAAGATTTTCGAAAGTTCAGTCAACTTGTTTGCTTCCCATAGTGATGGTAACTCACCAAGCGGAGTCCCAACTTCTGCTTTGTAGTTGATATAGTCTTGAAAGAGAATCCCATCTACACTTCTAGTATTCTGAGCTGATCTGAATCTAACACCACCACCATTGACAGAATAGTTGTAAGCAAGAAAGTCAACACGATGATTGTCAGCATTGATCCAATAATAGTAAGTGTCATCATAGTCTTTACCACCACCTTCTTGATCAAAGGTTACTTGTATCATATCATAGTCAGTACCTTTGATTTGAATGCGATCGACATAAGATTTGTTGACTGCAACGTCACTAAGTTTATACGGAAGAGTTGCAAAGTAGATAACAGAATTAAGAGACTCACTTGCACCATTTTTCTTCTTAGTATCAAGATCTACCTTCTGACCATCTATTGTCCTAACGAATGCTGTATTGTTGAGTTGATCGTGAATTGTTCTGCCATCTTTTTCACTTTCTACTTCATAGTTATATTGATCACCGTCATTATGAAACCGATAGGTCTTTCCGCGAAACTCAAATTCGTAGTGTGCCTGGCTATAAAGATCTCCACCATGGGCTTCTATTGCTTGCATAATGATTTTGTCAGCGTTTGACTCAGGTAAGTGGGCCTCCATACTGGAGAAGCCGAAAAGGGATAGAAAAATTGGAATATATATCAACATATCTAAATATTGTGCTTGTGCAAAACTATGTGCTATTTCGTTGTGATATTGATTTTGTTAGTTCCCTTATTCAGAATCTAACTTACTTGAACAATAGCAGACAATTTTACTGTTTATACAATAGATGCGATTATTCACCCAATTATTTGCTCAGCTAGATTCTACAACAAAGACTACGGTCAAGGTTAAGGCACTTGCGGATTATTTTGAAAATGCAGATTCTCAAGACGCGTTGTGGGTCATTGCTCTATTTACGCATAAGCGACCAAGGAGGACTGTCAATACCCGATTGCTCAGAGAGTGGGCGGCGGAACTCTCCAATATACCGTTGTGGTTGTTTGAAGAATCCTATCATATCGCAGGTGATCTCGCGGAAACCATTGCCTTAGTTACTCCGCCTTCTCAGAACTCAACAGATAAGGCGTTGAGTCAAGTAATCTTAGAGATTAAAGCATTGGCAAAAGCTGAAGAAGACGACAAGAAATCCTACATTTTATCTGCGTGGAATTCTATGGATACGGCACAACGGTTTTTATTTAATAAGTTGATTAGTGGTGGATTCCGAGTTGGGGTCTCCAAGAAACTGTTGACTAAGGCATTAGCTAAATATCTTGAAAAGGAAGAAACTGAAGTTGCTCACAGGCTGATGGGAGATTGGACACCCGATACTACAACCTTTGAAGAGTTGTTAATTGAGGATAACATTGATGGTTCTATCTCTCGGCCATATCCATTCTATCTTGCCTATGCAGTAGAAGGTCAAGTAGAGAATCTTGGAAAGGTAGGAGATTGGATGGCAGAATATAAGTGGGATGGTATCAGAGGTCAACTTATCAAACGGAGTAAAGAAGTGTTCCTATGGTCTCGTGGCGAAGAGCTAATTAATGCGGCATTTTCAGAATTCCAGCAATTAACTGACTGCCTAGATGATGGATTTGTCTTAGACGGGGAAGTTGTTGTTCATAAAGATGGAAAGCTTGGAAGCTTTAAAGATCTACAGTCTAGGCTTGGCCGTAAGAAGGTCTCAGCTAAGATGCTAAAGGAGCTACCAGCCTCTCTCATTGTCTATGATATCCTCGAGTATCAGGGTGAAGATATCCGACATTTGCCACAAGGCGAACGGCGAACGTTACTGGAAAACCTCTACAAATCAATAGACTCTCCACTACTTAGTATCTCAGAAGTCATCAATGCCACATCTTGGTTGGATCTAAAGGCAGTACGGGAAGGTGCTAGAGAAATCGATGCTGAAGGGCTGATGCTTAAAAATATGTCTGCACCCTACCAAGTAGGCAGGAAGAAAGGTGGATGGTGGAAGTGGAAACTAGACCCTTACACGATAGATGCTGTAATGCTCTATGCCCAACGTGGTCACGGAAGACGGACGAATTTGTTTACTGACTTTACATTTGCTGTGTGGAATGAAGAAGGTAAGTTGGTCACATTCACCAAGGCGTACTCTGGATTAACCGATGCAGAATTCAAAGAGGTAACCAAGTTTGTCAAGGCGAATACGATTGAATCATTTGGTCCAGTAAGAAGTGTCAATCCTGAGTTGGTTTTTGAGATAGCTTTTGAGGGAATCAGCAGGAGTAGTCGACACAAGTCTGGAGTGGCACTGAGATTTCCAAGGATTCATAGATGGCGTAGAGACAAATCGGCTGCTGAAGCAAACAACTTAGCTGACTTGATGAAGTTATTGTGAGTTGACCACTTTACCTGTTTGTAATTGATAAGATAGGGTGGTGACATAATGATTTTGATTATTCACTGGATCGAGACGGAAGTCTGACTGCCATCTATAGACAAATGCAAGAGAGAGTTGATCACTCATCTTCCACGATAATCCTGGTTCAATCCGATAGCGACTAATTTCAATATCATCATTTAGGCTTAGCCAAGGCTCTAGATTGAAGGTAGCTTTGAGGCTAGAATTTATCGGAATAGTCAAGACAGAAAATGATCGAATAAAGTCTCCATCAAAGTTATCTCCGACATCGACAGCATAGTGCAGCCTAAATTTTTGTGTAAAGTTCACTTTATCATACTTCCAAGTTTTCCCCACATCTAGCCATAGAAACAAGCGATATGTTGCATTTTTAAGATACCAAGTACGTGTGAGTGCCTGTGCAAAGTATCCTTTGTCAAATGTCCGCTTATAGAAGATGTCTAGTGATGTGTTCTGATAGCCATCACCATCTAGATTGTGTCTTATGATCGGTTTCAGATCAAGCGTAGACTTGGAATCGAGTGGTATTTTCAAATCAAAACCTGTCCATGTTAAATCCGTAACCTGACTATAGCCAGGAAAAGTTAAGAATAGACCTACAAGGAATAACCCCAAACATATCTTTTTGCCCATACAAAGGTTAGAATTTGTAATGCAATTTACATAAAAGTCTATTTGCAATATCTGAGATTAAACTTAAAGAAAAATCTATTCGTTATACTTCATATAAAACATTTCCAATATGCCTTCATCCAATGTTTCTTCGCAATCGATATTTTCTCCAGGTGTGCTCAGTCTTATTCCTACTTTGTATGTAGGTTGGTCAGACAGTATACTGAGCCCTAGTGAGATGTCATATGTGCATCAGAAAATCAAAGAAATAGAATTCTTAACAGCGGAAGACAAGGCATACTTATGTAAGTATGCAGATCCTAAAAACCCACCTTCTGATGATATCTTCAAGGAATGGAAGCTCGCTATTCAAGAGCATGCGAAGACGCTTGATGCTGCAGATATAGCTTCACTAGAGGTGCTAGGGTTAGAAATAGCATATGAAAGTATTGGGTATAAGAATGAAGAATTGTGGAAGTCACCTAAGACCAAGCAAGCTATTAAGGACATTAGGAAATCTCTAGGGATACAAAACCGTGATGGTGCTAGAATTTTGCCAGGGCACTTAGTTCAAGAGAAGTCTCATGTTGACATCAATCTACCTCTAGCAGAAGAGATGCAGAGAATACTTGATGGTGATTACAAGGAAATCTCTGATAAGATTAAGAAGCTCTTGAGAGATCCATTTTTCTCATACCATACGCTACGCAACAAGGATGAGTATCGTGATCATGTACTAGAGCAGTTGAAGGTCCTTGCCGAACAGGGGTTAACAACTTTTGCATTTCCAAAAGAGTATGGAGGGTTGGACAAGCCAGGTGATCATATCGCAATTTTTGAAAATATCGCCTACCACGATCTGAGTTTGACCATTAAATATGGAGTCCAACTAGGTTTATTTGGAGGAGCTATTCATGGACTAGGTACAGAGAAGCATCATCGCAAATACCTCAAGCCGATGATGGATATGGATTTGCTGGGTTGTTTTGCAATGACTGAGACCAATCACGGATCCAATGTCAAAGGACTAGAAACAGTTGCGACATATGACCATTCATCTCGATCATTCATTATCAATACTCCTCACGAAAAAGCTGGCAAAGAGTATATCGGTAATGCGATGCATTGTACAATGGCTGCGGTCTTTGCTCAATTAGTAGTTGATGGAAAGTCTCACGGAGTCCATGCATTCTTAGTGGAGGTAAGAGATGCTGAGCATAAGTTACTGCCAGGATGTAGGATAGAAGATTGTGGATACAAGATGGGTCTCAATGGTGTCGATAATGGTCGACTTTGGTTTGATAATGTCAAGATACCGGTCGATAACTTACTTAATAAGTACGGTGACATCAATGAAGAAGGTAGCTACACTAGTCCGATCAAGAATGCTAACAAGAGATTCTTTACGATGCTGGGAGCCTTAGTCACAGGTCGAGTATCGGTAGGACTTGCAGGTAATAGTGCTGCGAAGTCAGCCATCAGTATTGCCACAAAGTATGGTAGTCAAAGGAGACAATTCAGTGGTAAGGACGGAGAGGCAGAAACGATCATTCTTGATTATCCAACACATCAAGATCGGATATTTCCACTGTTGGCGAAGTCATATGCTCTACATTTTGCTTTGCGCAAATTGAATACCGATCTAGCTAATGATACTGAGCACAAGAATCGTAGAAAAATAGAAACAAAAGCTGCAGGTCTAAAAGCGATTGCCACTTGGCATGGTACCAATGCCATTCAAATATGTAGAGAAGCTTGTGGAGGAAAAGGCTACCTAGCGGAAAATAGATTCACAGATCTCAAAGCTGACTCGGATATTTTTACAACATTTGAAGGGGACAATACTGTTCTACTACAGCTTGTTGCAAAAGGGTTGTTGACAGAGTTTAAGCAGTCCTTCCATGAGGGAGGTACTAAGGCAATATTGAGATACGTTAGTAATCAAGTCTCACAAAAGCTATCCGAGTACAATTTCACAGCCACAAGAAATACGAACATTGATCACATTCGGAGCAGAGAGTTTCACCTAGAAGCTTTCAGATATAGAGAGAAGAAATTATTGTATTCTGTAAGTCAGCGGATGCAGGGTTACATCAAGAGACGTATAGATTCTAATCAAGCATTTCTCAAGTGTCAGATCCATTTTTTGGAATTGGCGAAAGCCTATGTAGAAAGACTTGTTCTCCGAAATTTTGTTGAAGCCATAGAAGAGATGCCTGATGGAGAAGCTAAGGATAACTTTAACTTGATGTGTGATCTCTATGCTGTGAATACCATCCTAGAGAACAAAGGTTGGTATCTGGAAGCGGACTATATGGTAGGTGCTAAGACTAAGGCGCTACGTAGACTTCAACAAAAACTCTATCAAGAGATCAGACCACGAGCAAATACACTTGTTGAAGCATTTGGCATTCCAGAAGAGTTGCTTGGAGCAAAAATTGTATTATATAATTAGGAGGATCAGTATAGCTCAAGACAGCTAACCTTGAAGTATAGACCTTAGACCCATTATATCACGTGGCAGTAAAGTAACAGATGAAAGAAATTAAGTGTGTCCTCTTTGACATGGATGGTGTGATTATCAATTCTGAGCAGCTCCATCGCAAAGCCTACTTTGGCACATTTGAGTCTTTGAATCTTGATGTATCGGACGAACTCTATACGTCATTCACTGGCTCGTCTACAATCAACACCTTCGAGCGGATAGTGGCACATTTTGAGTTGGATGAAGAACCAGCCGACTTAGTCAAGGATAAGCGCAGACGCTACGTGGCATTCTTTGAAAATGATCCAACTCTATCACTTGTTGATGGAGTAGAAGACATCATCAAGTATTTGTATCACAAAGGCATTACTCTTGTCTTAGCTTCGTCTTCAGCAATGGTTAATATAGATCGAGTGTTTAATCGTTTTGATCTCAATCAATATTTTACCGCGAAGGTGAGCGGTGCAGAACTTGTAAAGTCCAAACCACATCCTGAAATTTTTGAGAAGGCAGCCAAACTAGGAAACACCTCGAAAGAACACTGTATTGTCATCGAAGACTCTGATAATGGTATTGCTGCAGCAAATGCTGCTGGTATTTTTGTGTTTGGATATGCGAACCCACTTGTAGAAGACCAAACATTGAAAGGCGCAGATGCGGTTATCCGAGAGTTTATTGAGTTGAAGAACTACTTCTAGCTCAAGGTGTTGATCTAGTTGTGTAGCTTTGTTGTACAGTGAATCATCAACACTTCATTCTCCACAAACCATTTGGCTATCTATCACAGTTTGTCAATAACCAGAAGATCCGAAAGAATAAAAAACTCTTGGGTGAACTTGGTGACTTTCCAGAAGGCATTATGGCGATTGGCAGGCTTGACCAAGATTCAGAAGGGCTCATATTTCTCACAACCAACGGTATCACTAGCGAACAAGTTCGCAGTAAGAAAGTACAGAAAGAATACTATGCCCAAGTAGATGGAGACATCACTCCAGAGGCAATCAACCAACTACAACAAGGAGTAGAGATTGGTATAAAAGGCACAAAGTATACAACCCTACCTTGTAGCGCTTACAAGTTACTAACACCACCAACCTTTCCCGCCCGAACCAAGAAAATCAGAGATGATCGGCATGGTCCTACAAGTTGGGTGTCTATTACTATCACTGAAGGTAAATACCGACAAGTTCGCAAAATGACGGCTGCGGTAGGATTTGCGACACTTAGACTAGTCAGAGTCAGGATAGC
>CALISO010000039.1 GCA_938041445.1 uncultured Saprospiraceae bacterium | reverse complement strand
AAGAATCTAAGCCGCTCACTTTTACCTTCTCTTGATATTTTAAATGAGTGGATGATGACTTGGTCAAGCCACCTCTTTACTAGATTCGCCACCTCTGGAGATAGGCAATTCATATAATTGGGTGTATCTAAGGTAGAGTAGACAGAAGAAAATTGTGGTGATTGTCCGAATATCAGATTAGTACTTTCAATCACTTGGTTGTTATAAATGGCGATATCGTTTTTGAATGAAACCTTGCCTGCACTCACTTCATATTTCAGTCCTTCATTAGCGACTTGCTCTAGATAGTGGTAGAGTTGTTTCAATTGATCAATGATAATCTTTATTTCCGCCTCATCTGTCAACATCCTATTGATTAACACATACTTGAATTGTTCCACAAGAATATCTAGAAATCGAATGTTCCATATTTCTATTCCTTTGATTTTTAGATAGCAATCAAGTATTTGCTTACGTGCTACCTCAAAATCCTTAAGTCTATCAGCATAGGCTCTTATACTGAAGGATCTATCGTCACTGTGTTCTGTCTTCCAATTAGTAATATCCCAGATGTAGAGTTTCAAAGTAATCAAAGCCGGAAACTGAAGCAAGTGGAATATTGGAATCATATTGGAGATGTAGATAAACTCAATGTCATCATACTTTAAATATGACTTGAAGTGAATGGCGATGCGTTGCAAATATTCGATAGGATGGCGAGGTGATAATTCTAAAGCATCTAATGAGAATATATTATCACTAGTTCTTCCTAGAAATGTACTGATCGGGATATTATACTTATTACCTAGGATTTCTAGCTCGTCCATAGAGATACCGACTTGACCCTTTATCTTCTTGTAGGCAGTACTTTTACTTACACCTAATTCTGAAATCAAAATATCCGCAAGCGATTGTCTAGGTGGGATTACGATTTTAAGGTAGTTAATTACTTGTGATTGTAGAGTGGGATTAAGTGACATAACTTATTTGAATTAGCATTGTTAATAAAAGATGTAGGCTTATCTTCCATAAGATAGTCTCAAAATACGAGAAATCTGATGCATAATTCTATTCTTGAGAGATAGCAGTATATAATCAGAGAGTACATAAAACTTTGAATTATCATGACACAGTGTCATCTTTATCTTGTGTAAATATGACTTTTTAATTATCTCTAAAGTATTTTTGTAATATTGTTAGTCTAAATACCTCTCTTATATGATACAGTTTACTGAAGAACAACTTGCTGTTAGAGACGCAGCAAGAGATTTTGCCCAAAGTCAATTGCTGCCCGGTGTTATTGAACGAGATAGAGATATGATCTATCCCACTGAGCAAGTCAAGCAACTTGGTGAATTAGGTTTTCTTGGGATGATGGTATCAGAAGAGTATGGAGGAGGAGGAATGGACTCTATTTCATATGTCATCGCAATGGAAGAGTTATCTAAGATTGACAATTCTTGTTCAGTGATTGTATCAGTCAATAACTCTCTAGTTTGTTGGGGGTTAGAAACATTCGGCAATAAAGAACAAAAAGATAAATACCTCCCAAAAATTGCTACTGGTGAAACGATTGGTGCTTTCTGCTTAAGTGAGCCTGAAGCTGGGAGTGACGCAACTAGCCAGCGGACTACTGCGATCGATAAAGGTGACCACTATATCCTTAATGGAACTAAGAATTGGATTACTAATGGTAGTTCATCTAAGATTCACCTAGTCATAGCTCAGACTGACAAAGATAAAGGGCATAGAGGTATCAATGCTTTCATTGTAGAAGCAGGTTGGGATGGTGTCAGTATAGGCGCTAAAGAAGACAAGCTAGGTATACGAGCATCCGACACTCATACGATCGTTTATAATGATGTAGTAGTACCCAAAGAAAATCGTATTGGTGATGATGGTTTTGGATTCAAATTTGCCATGAAGGTATTGTCTGGAGGCCGGATAGGTATTGCTGCTCAGGCTTTAGGTATCGCGGCAGGAGCTTATGAATTATCTGTAAAGTATGCTCACGAAAGGGAAGCATTTGGCAAGCCTATTATCAAACATCAAGCAATCTCATTCAAGTTAGCTGATATGGCGACTGATATCGATGCTGCAAGGCTCCTTGTCCATCAAGCAGCCTGGCTCAAGGATAATGGGAAAGACTACGATATGGCAGCTTGTCAAGCTAAACTATTTGCATCTAGTGCCGCAATGAAGCATACCGTGGAGGCTGTACAGGTTCATGGTGGATATGGATTCGTCAAAGAATACCATGTCGAACGCCTGATGAGGGATGCCAAGATTACACAGATCTATGAAGGTACATCCGAGATTCAAAAACTTGTCATTGCAAGAAGTGTTATGAAAGGGCAGCTATATTCACATAGCTAGCCTATCAATATGCTTGGTAAATCTTATAAGCTAGCCACTTTTGCAGGTATTCCTGTGAAGCTACACTGGTCTTTTGGCTTATTAGTCATTACATTACTTTTTCTAGAGTATCGTGATCATCAGAGTATTTATGGTGTCGGATTTATGGCACTATACATCATAATCTTATTTCTATGTGTAGTCCTTCATGAGTACGGGCATGCCTTGACGGCAAAGCGCTATGGAATCAAGACTCGAGATATTATACTGAGCCCGATAGGAGGTCTTGCACGGCTAGAAGATATACCAGAAGCCCCAATTAAAGAATTTAATATTGCGATTGCAGGACCCTTAGTTAATCTTGCTATTGCAGCCGGCATTGCGATTCTTATTTACTTAAGAGGATTACCTTTTATTCCTGATTTTGTTTCTATTGTTGATTTGTATAACCCAACTGGGCTACTCTCTTTAGTGCTAGTGGTTAATCTTGCATTATTTGTTTTTAACTTGATACCTGCCTTTCCAATGGATGGTGGTCGGATACTCAGAGCCCTATTAAGTATCAAGCTAGATAGGGTAGTAGCCACTCGAGTTGCTATGTATATCGGTCGTATTCTAGCTGTTGGTATGTTTGTCTTTGCCATCTATTCTTGGGGGATGGTATTGGCAGTGATTAGTGTATTTGTCTGGTATACATCTGGTGCTGAATATCAAAATATCTTACTAAAGCACAAGCTCAATAACACGTCAGTGAGCGATATAATGCTCAAGGATTTTTCTAAAGTGACACTTGATACTACCTTTCATAATCTGATCAACACCTTCAAGACGACTGGTGAGAACAACTATCTAGTTTATAATGATGAAGACAAAGTGATAGGAACAGTACCGTACGCATACATTGCTGATGTTGTTCAGCGACGCCATGTTGAGACCGTCAGTCAACAATACAAGTCAGGAGTCCAATATGTATCTGGACAAACTCCACTTTTGCAATTATTCGATCAAATGCAGAATGAAGGTGTTGCTATAGTAGCGGTTAGAAGCAATGATGGAGAAGTAGTTGGAGTCTTAGATCGCCACCGATTCTCAGATTGGATGAAGCAATTGCAGAATCCGACTTCCTTCATCACAAGACTCTTTAGTAAACGTAAATAAAAAATGGGCAGATGATTATTTATCACCGGCCCATAATATCTTGTCTTTATATAGAGTATTACTTATATCCCTAGTCTAGATTTCAATGCACTTGTAAGATCATTTGCCTCAGCAGCATGGAGGATAGCTCCAGTACTAGAGTCAAATATCATAGTATATCCACCTTCATCTCCCATCGCTATCAATTCTTTATTGACATTGTCTAGAATAGGTTGATACAATGTTTCTCTCTTCTGTAGAATTTTAGTTTGCATTTCTACTTCATACGCTTGAATAGCTTGTTGCTCAGCTGCTAATTCTTGTTCTTTTGCTTGCATCTGCACTGTTGATAGAGTACCTGCTTGTGCTTGCTCAGACAGTGTTCTGTACTTCTGCTCAAAACTTGTCACCATCGTCTCACCTTTAGAGATCAGTTGCTTTTGATAAGCTTCTAATTCTGAGTCAGCTGACTTAATAGCTGGTAGTTCGCTTAAGATCAATGTACTGTTAACGTAGCCAAATTTTTGGGCTTGAGTCGAAAAACTCATCATGCATATCAATCCTGCTATACATGCAATGTTCATTATCGATTTTCTCATACTGGAGAGTTTGTATTTGTATTATAAAAGTTTAGTTTTCTTTTTGGCAATAAGCCAATGAATCAAATGATATCTGCATACCATATTAGATTAACAACGGCGGCAAAGATACCATTTACTTTAGTTTTCTGTTTAACGATTGTTTAACCTGAGTATAATCGCCCGTATAGCTGAGCTTTCAATAGTCTAGGTTGGACAATTTATGGCTTCAATCTAGGTATATAGGAGGGTTTAACTTTGTACATTGCAGAAAAATTTTCAATATGGTCTTTGCAGAAATCTTAAAATATACCATCCCTGCTCTAGTAGTATTAGCAACTGCCTATCTCGTGCTCAAGCAATTCTTAGCTTCTAAGGAGAAACTTGCACTTCTTGAATACCGAAAAGAGATGGCTGGACAGAATCTCCCACTAAAACTCCAAGCATATGAAAGACTAATGCTCCTTTGTGAGAGAGTAGATATGAAAAATCTAGTCTTCAGATTGCTAACCAAAGAGATAACACCTCAGAATCTGAGCAATGCGATGCTAGTCTCTGTACAGAAAGAGTATGAGCATAATCTAGCTCAGCAAGTATATGTAAGTGATTCCCTTTGGAAGATTGTAACCCAAGCTAAGGATAATGTGCAGACATTGATTAATAAGTCCGTGGCCGATTTGCCAGAAGGTGGAACATCTGAAGATCTTCTCAATATCCTGCAAGATAACAGTGTTGTAGCTAGTCGTTCACTCGAAATAGCAAAGGGTGCCATTAGAGCAGAAATCAAAACAATTATTGTATGATTAATGTCATAAGGATTCTGTCAGTATTATTATTGCCCCTAATTATAGGATGCAAAACTGTCAACCACTTAGCTGAGACGGAGAATGTAAATATTGAGGTTGTAACTGATCAAGTTGATCAAAGTATGGAGTCCTTCATTGCACCATATCGGAGTGAAATGGAGGAAGAGATGCAACAAGTGATTGGGTCAAATGCTTCAATGTTGACCAAGACCCGACCTAATTCTACGTTAGGGAATGTAGTAGCAGATTTGTTACAAGATCAAGCAGAAGTCTATTTGAATATTAAGGTAGATTTTGCCGTTCAAAATTATGGTGGGATTAGAATTAACAGTCTTTCACCTGGGCCTATCACAAAAGGTGAAATTTTTGAGTTGATGCCATTTGATAATTACCTGCTTGTCTTACCTATGACCAAGAAAGACATCATCTTACTCTGTGATAGAATTATAGAATTAAATGGATGGCCAATTAGTCGAGGACTATCAATAATTGTAAAGGACGATCAAGTATCTGATATTATGATCAATGGACTGCCCTTAGAAGATGGAAAGATATACCAGATGGCAATTCCTGACTATATTGCTAATGGAGGCGATTCTTGTGATTTTTTGACCGAAATCGAACAACAACATACTGGCAAGTATATCCGTGAGGCATTGACAGACAGAATCAGTTATCTTGAATCTCAAGGCAAACCTATCACATCCAATAATGAACAACGAATCCATAAATAACTGATATGATCTCAAGAAGAAAGTTTATCAATGCAATGGGAACAGGTGGGTTAATGCTCGGTGTAGATTTGTTTCCTTATCGGTTGTTTGACAAAGGGGAAGTCACCAAGATTACCATATTACATACTAATGATGTACATAGTCGTATAGACCCATTTCCGATGGATGGTGGTCGTAATGAAGGGATGGCAGGATTAGCCGCTAGATATCGGATGATTGAAAATATAAGAGCTGAAGAAGATAATGTTTTACTGTTTGATAGTGGAGATATATTTCAAGGAACACCTTACTTCAATTTTTTTGGTGGAGAAGTAGAGATTAAGGGAATGTCGAAGTTAGGCTATGATGTAGCGACTATTGGCAATCATGATTTCGATGGAGGAATTGATGGTTTTGTCAAGCAAATGCCTCACGCTGATTTTGACTTTGTCATAAGCAACTATGATGTCAGTGACACGGCAATGGCTCCGTTTTTGAAAGAATATGTCATCAAGGAGGTTGGAGGCATACGCATTGGAGTTTTTGGACTAGGTATAGAACTAGAAGGTTTAGTTCCGGATAAACTCTGCAAGGGAGTGGTCTATCACGATCCTGTCAGCTATGGACAGCGAATAGCAACTCATCTCAAAGAAGAATTGCGATGTGATGCTGTCATCTGTCTATCACACTTAGGATTTAAATATGAAGAAGATATTGTCAGCGATGTGGTACTCGCAAAGGAAACTGATAACATCGATTTAATTCTTGGTGGCCATACGCATACATTCTTAGATGCAATGGTAACTACGACAAATAAAAGCGACCAAGCCGTCTTTATTAACCAAGCTGGTTTCGGTGGATTGATGCTGGGGCGAATAGATTTATACTTTGAGAATAACAAGAAAACAAAATGTCAGACATGTAAAAATCTTTTTGTTGAATAAATACATATTTATTATCTTAATGTTAAACTTACCGTGATAGAGGTGGCTTATATATACGTGATTCTAGTGATATGTTTTAAATTTTTTTTTATCACATCCTTGTTGAAAATATGTTTGCAATAGTTTTTTTCTTTGGATTATAATGGCAATTTTTGTCGAACATTGAACCCGAAAACTGAGCTGATCTTTCCCTTAGATCGAATGCTTGAATCCTGAGTTGTCAAGAATTATCTTACCAACTTTATTGTTTAATTGTTACTGCCTCGATTAGAATGATAAAAACACATATAGAAGTATGGGACCGTTGTCTCAATATCATAAAAGATAATATTAATGAAAGAAAGTATAAAACTTGGTTCGAGCCAATTATTCCAGTAAAATTGGAAAATGAAATCCTGACAATTCAAGTACCCAATAAGTACTTTTATGAATGGTTAGAAGAACACTATCTTTCATTACTTCGTAAGTGCATTATGACAGAGCTTGGCGGTAAAGCCAGACTGGAATACATCTTCCTCAAAGAAAACAAGAACAAATTTTCTAATTCTACAGACAAGAAACACAGTCCTGTAGCCACTAATCAGATTAAGAACCCATTCGTTATACCTGGTATCAAGAAAGTCAAGGTAGAATCAAGCCTCAATAAAAAGTATACATTCGACAGTCTGATTGAAGGTGATTGCAACCGACTTGCCAGATCAGCAGGTAAAGCTATCGCTGATAATCCAGGTAAGACGGCATTCAATCCACTTTTCGTATACGGTGGAGTGGGGATAGGGAAGACTCACCTTGCTCATGCTATAGGTAATGCCATTCAAGTGAAGAGTCCTGAAAATAATGTGATGTACGTCACAACGGATAGATTCACCAATCAGATTATCAATGCCATTAAGAAGAATACCATTGATGATTTAACTGCCTACTATCAACATGTAGACACTCTAGTCCTGGATGATGTACAATTCCTAGCAGGTAGAACTAAGACACAAGAAATCCTCTTCAACTTATTTAACAGACTCCACCAAAGTGGTAAGCAGATCATCTTGACAGCTGATAGAGCTCCTAAAGATCTTGCCAATATGGAGGATAGATTGATTAGTAGATTCAAGTGGGGTTTATCAGCAGATATACAGCCAGCGTCCTTTGAGACACGTATGGCGATCATTCAGGATAAATTAGGTGAGGATGTATCAAAAGTACCTTATAATGTACTAGAATACGTTTGTCACAACGTCACTAAGAATATACGAGAACTAGAAGGGGTAATGATTTCACTCATTGCACAGTCTACTCTCAATCTTAAAAGTATCGATATTGACCTTGCTAAGGACATCATTAGAAGATATGTCCTATCAGCAGACAAGGAGGTTGCTCTTGAGAAAATCAAAAAACTCGTCGCAGACCACTATAAGGTCACTGTTGAGAAGATTCAATCGAGTACACGTAAGCGAGAAGTTGTCATCGCTAGACAGTTATCAATGTACTTTGCTAAGAACTTTACCAATAAATCATTGAAAAGTATCGGTGATGACTTTGGAGGTAAGGATCACAGTACTGTTATCTACTCACTCAAAGCTGTCCAAGATATGATGGATACAGACGAGGTATTCAAGAACCAAGTCACTGAGATAGAGAGAAAGGTACAGATGAGTATAGGGTCGGGCTTTTAGAACGTAGAATGGTTAGTGTAAAGCGTTAATAAGTCATCTAAGAATATATTAACCGCATAGTAAGATTTTTTGCTTACTATTTAAGCTTTAGCGTATCAAACTACTCTTCTTCATCCCCAAATGGCGCAAACTGAATGTCTTCTGTCTCCAAGAGAGCAGCTTCCTTTTCAATAGCAGTCCAGAGCAATTCTTTCAATTCTGTAAGACCCTTGTTGGTCACAGATGAGATAAATAGATAAGGAATAGGAATATCAAGTTCAGCATTGATTAACTCTTGCATCTCTTGATCTAGAATATCATTCTTTGTGATGGCAAGGATGTGTTGCTTATCGAGCAATTCAGAATTGTATGCTTCAAGCTCATTGACTAATATTCGATATTCTGCATTGATATCTTCTGTGTCAGCTGGAATCATAAAGAGTAGGACAGCATTCCGCTCTATATGTTTCAAGAATCTAAATCCTAATCCCTTTCCTTTGTGAGCACCCTCTATGATACCTGGGATATCCGCCATCACAAATGATTTGTCTCCGTGGTAAGAGACGATTCCCAAGTTTGGTACGATAGTCGTAAATGGATAAGCACCTATTTTAGGTTTTGCTGCTGTAATACTTGAGAGCAGGGTAGACTTGCCTGCATTAGGAAATCCGACAAGCCCAACGTCTGCAAGCACTTTCAACTCCAGAATCATCCATTCATCTATTCCTAGTTCTCCAGGTTGAGCATATCTTGGTGCAACATTCGTTGGTGACTTGAAGTGGACATTACCTTTGCCACCACGACCACCTTTCAATAATACACGATATTCATCGTGATCCTCTATTTCGAATAAGATTTCTCCGGTTTCTGCATTCTTGGCAGTAGTGCCTAATGGTACATCTAAGATGATATCATCACCTTCAGCACCAGTACGACCACTTCTACCACCAGCGCCTCCATGGCCTGCTTTAACATGTTTTCTATACTTGAGTGGGAGAAGAGTCCATAGTTGCTTATTTCCTCTAAGGATGATATTACCTCCACGTCCTCCATCACCACCATCTGGTCCGCCCTTAGGCATCAACTTATTTCGGAAGAAGTGTGCAGACCCTGAGCCGCCATTTCCTGACTTACAGTGAATCTTTACGTAGTCAATAAAGGATTGGCTCGGCATCTGTGAAAGTGTGTTATATAGTGGCGCTTACGGCCTTACGGAGTCTGTTACTGATTTGTTCAATAGACCCAACACCTTCTATTGTGGAAGCCTTTTTCTTAGCTGCATAGTAGTCATAGACATCCAGTGTGTTGTCCTTATAGACTGATATTCTATTGCGGATAATTGTCTCATCTAAGTCATCTGCTCTGCCAGATGTCGCACCTCTTGAGAGGATACGCTTTATGATTTCTTCATCTTCAACTTGAAGGGCAAATAATCCATTGATAGACTGATCTGTCTCTGCAAGGAGTTGATCAAGTGCCTCTGCTTGAGGTATAGTCCTAGGAAAGCCATCAAAGATGAAACCCTTAGCTTCTGGATGCTTTGTCATTTTATTTTTCAACATACCTATAGTCACAGAATCAGGCACGAGTTCTCCTTTAGAGATATATTGCTTTGCTTCCAAGCCTAGTGGAGTGTCATTTTTCATTTCAAAGCGAAATAAGTCTCCTGTACTGATATGCACAAGGTTGAATTCTTCAACCAGTTTACTTGCTTGTGTACCTTTTCCCGATCCTGGAGGTCCGAATAATATTAGATTGATCATGTGTTTTTTTATCCCTAGAAGGGAAAGTAATTTAGTTATTAAGCCCATTATTGCAACCCGTTAGTTTCACTAATAGTTCTACTATTTGATATTCATCACATCTTTCGCAAAGGCATATCGCTTTTTCCAGTAGGTAGAAGAATCAAGACATTCAGTCATTACACCCTTAGAAGATGTACTATGAATGATATGCACTCCTTCCTTGTCTACCTTAGTCACGATGGCAACATGATTAATCCTCCCACCACTGGCAAAGAAAATGAGGTCACCTTCATTTGGCTTACTCTTTCTTCTTCCTTGCTTAGCCATCTCTTTACTTGATCTATCAAGATCAATGTCAAAGTGATTGAAGACATGTTGCACAAATCCTGAGCAATCAAATCCTGATGATGTATACTTCTTGGACTTGTATGAAGTGCCAATAAACGACGAAGCATACTTGACTAAGTGCTTTCGCATTAGTGACTTACGATCGTTATCTTTATTGCATTCTGTAATCTCTACAGGGTCAACAGTCGATGCGTAACTGACACTTAAGCTAGTCAGCGAAATGATAGATATTAATAATAGTAACCTCAAAACACATTATATTTAATTATAATGTATCAAGAAATGTACCAAAAAGAGTAGATAGTATTTTTTTTGGTTTATGCCTCTCCAGCTACTGCCTCTCCAGCTACTGCTTCTTCTGCTGCAGGAGCTTCTGCAGCTTCAGCTGTTTTCAATGCTCTAGGTATTTCTACGCTAGCAATTGGAGTAGCTCCAGCAGTCATCACTTCGATACCATCTGGTAATTCTAGATCTCTGATTCTAACTGCAAATCCAAGCTCTAGCTCAGAGATGTCTACAAACAGTTCTTGTACAATATTCTCAGGAGTACACTTGATTTTCACCTTACGTAGTGATTGCATCAATTTACCACCACCTTTTACACCTGGTGATACACCTTTGAATCTCACTGGCACATTTACTTTCAATGCATGTCCTGGAACAAGCTCAAGGAAGTCAACGTGTACGATATTATCAGTGACTGGGTGGAATTGGATATCTTGTAATGTACATTTAGAATTAGATCCACCTACTTCTACTTCGGCTAATTTGAAGTCTGGAGTATAGACTAGGTGCTTAAGATCCGCCTCAGTAACACTGCAGTGTTTGACACTATCTTTAGAATAGATGACAGCTGGAATTCTTCCATCTTTACGAAGAGAATTGTTGGACGATTTTCCAAATGAACTTCTTTCTTGCGCTTTAACTGTTACTGTTTGCATCGTAGTACTTATTTTTATCTTTTTCCAAAAGGACTGCAAAGATAGTATTCTCTCAAAAAAAATGCCACTTCTTTGCAAAAAATCCGCAGAATCAATTTGACGGCTATCAAACCCAAATATAATATCTCACATATTGAGTCAAGCCATAAGGGCAAGTTATTGCTATTACTACTTGTATTCTTAGGGTTTATTCTGCTCTTAGGGGCAGATATGCCGTTCTTTTGGGATTGCATTCAGCTTGGATCTAAGCATGCTTATTACTTCTACGAGAATAGTATGGTGCTAGATTACTTACCGGATTCTATTAATAGTGGGCATATTCCAGCATTTGGGTACTATCTCGCAGCATATTGGACATTATTTGGTAAGAGCCTCATGGTGTCCCACTTGAGTATGTGGCCTTTTGTATTCACTTCGGTTATTGTTTTATGGAAGTTGTTTGATCAAGAAATTGAGAATCCGTATCTCTTATTTTTTGGAGTGATCGTTTGTTTGATGGATCCAACTTTGATGACTCAATTGCTTATGGTCTCGCCAGATGTTGTGTTGATATGTGGGTTTTTGTTGGTCTTATATGGTTATCGTATCAATCATTCATGGTTACAAGCCATAGGGTTTTTGTTGTTGGCATTGATAAGTATTAGAGGAATAGCTTTGGCTGGAATTATTGGATTGTGGATGCTTAGTAGGAGTAAATCACTAAAATCATTAATCTTGATAAGCTTGCCTTCTATAGGAGCGGTGATGCTTTACTATCTGTCACACTACTTTTCTCAAGGTTGGATAGGAGTACATTCTGATTCACCTTGGCAGGCGAGTATCTCATTCGCCAGTCTTGAAGGTATGGCAAAGAATGTTGTGGTAATGATCTGGAGGATTGTTGACTTTGGAAGAGTTTGTTGGATTTGTCTCTTTTTGTTGTTTTTATATCGCAGCAGACGCTTAGGACATTCAATTAGTGGATTGATTTCATTACTGCCTTACTTAATTATTGGTTTTGGATTATTGACGATTCCGTTTGTCGCATTGACTGGACATCGTTACTATCTTCCCATAATCTTATTAGGATTAATTGGGACAGTATCGCTTATTACTCAAAGTAAGTTGACTCAATTCCGTCAGACTGCATTACTCGTTGCGATTCTAATCATTCAATTATTGAGTCATCGCATTGTCTATCCTGATAGTATTTCTCAAGGGTGGGATAGTAGCTTAGCTTATGTGCCATACATCGCTCAGGTTGATATCGTGGAGGATTATTTGGTTGAGCAAGGTATTCCTTGCGCAGAGGTAGGCACATATTTTCCATTGAGGGGCAATAGTGAGTATCGAGATCTCGATGATCGAGATTGTAATTATCAGGCTGCTGAGATTGGTCAACATAAGTATTTAATCACATCAAATATTATGAATGATTTAAAATCAATCGATCAATCACTGATTGAAGCCAATTACAATAGAATGGAATCTTGGAAAAATAATGGGGTCTACTTACATCTCTATCAACTAAAATAAAAAAAACCTACCTGGTCTAGCCAAAATAGGTCCTTTCGATAACTTTTTTATGTAAGCTGAATTACATCAGACTGTCATTACTTCATTTTCTTTCGCCTTGACGATATTGTCAATCTTGCCAGAAATCTCATTAACCTTAGACTGCACAGAATTCTCTAGTGTTTTACCTTGATCTTCTGGAAAACCGTCCTTGACTTCTTTTTTTATAAAGTTCATCAGTTTTTGTCTTTCATTTCTGATACTAACTTTAGCTTCTTCGCCAGCAGCCTTTGCTTGCTTTACGAGCAACTTACGTCTATCTTCAGTCAATGGGGGAATTGATATTCTTACATTCTCACCATCATTCATTGGAGTGATTCCCAAGTTCGCTTGGAATATAGATTGTTCAATCGGCGCAAGCATAGACTTCTCCCAAGGTTGTATGCTAAGTGTCTTAGAATCAGTGATACTAATATTAGCCACTTTAGATATGTCTGTAGGTGTGCCGTAGTAATCTACTTTTACTCCATCAAGTATTGCTGGATTGGCTTTACCTGCTCGAATCTTTACCAAATCTGCCTTGAGATGCTCAAGTGTCTTAGTCATACTCGCTCCTCCAACTTGAAGTAAATTCTCTATGTTCATTACGTTGTATTTTGTGTTTGATATACTTAAAGTTAGGACAATACTAGTCCGAACCCATCATTCTCAAAAAGAAATATAAAAACATTACTAAAGCTGATAATGCTGATACAATGTATGTCATGGCTGCCCATGTCAAGGCATCCTTAGCTCCATCATAAGCTACTCCAGTAGTGTTACCAGTCTCGTCTAGCCATAGCAATGCTCTCTTACTTGCGTCAAATTCCACTGGAAGAGTGATTAAACTGAATAGTGCTGTCACACCAAATGTAATAGTCAATGCAACAAGCAGTAAGTTGCTAAGAGGTCCAGAACCCATTGCGCCAAAGCCAATCATCATACCCATAAATAGGAATTGTTGAATCTTGCTACTAAAGTTCACTACTGGTACAATCGCTGATCGCATTTTTAAGGCTGCATATGCTTCTGCATGCTGAACAGCATGGCCACATTCATGAGCTGAGACAGCTGCTGATGCGATGCTGCGACCTTGAAAAACTTCAGGGCTTAGACTGATTGTTTTAGTTAGTGGGTTGTAGTGATCAGTTAAGCTACCTTGTCCTTGGACGACTTTGACATCATTAATTCCAAAATGGCTAAGCATCTGATGTGCTACTTCCTCACCACTTGCATTACCAGTACTCGGTATCTGGCTGTAGTGTTTGAATTTTGACTTGAGTCTATTGCTGACAATCATACCTAGAAGGCTGAATACTCCAACAATAATCATATAACCCATATATCCCATAAAATTAAAAGTGTTTGTTAGTGATTAATTTATATTTTTAAATACAATGGATACTTAATTAATTATATCAAATCCAGTGTAAGGTCTTAGCACATCTGGTATTACGATTCCCTCTGGAGTTTGATTATTCTCTAGAAGAGCGACGATAATACGAGCAAGTGCCAATGCACTTCCGTTTAATGTGTGAGCCAAGTGTTTTTTACCTGATTGATCTTTATATCTCAACTTGAGACGATTACTTTGATAGGTTTCGAAGTTGGAGACTGAGCTGACTTCTAACCATCTTTTTTGAGCTGCTGCATAGACCTCAAAATCAAATGTCAGAGCAGATGTGAATCCTAAGTCTCCACCGCATAAACGAAGTATACGATATGGAAGTTCCAATTTTATAAGGAGTTGCTCAATATGATTCAACATTTGCATAAGCGTCTCGTATGACTTATCCTGTGTTGTGACCTGTATGATCTCGATCTTGTCAAATTGATGGACACGGTTTAAGCCCTTAACTTCTGCTCCATATGAACCAGCCTCTCTTCTGAAGCATGGAGTATATCCTGTAAGTTTGATGGGTAGCTGACCTTCATTTAATAGATCACCTCTGTGGATGTTTGTAATAGGTACTTCAGCTGTAGGCAGTAGATAAAGGTCATCTTTCTCACAGTAGTACATCTGGCCATCTTTATCTGGTAGTTGCCCTGTGCCTCTAGCTGTATCTTCATTGACAAGTAATGGTGGCACGATCTCCTCATATCCAGCAGAAGTCGACTCATCCAAAAAGAAGTTGATAAGTGCTCGCTGCAATCTAGAACCTTTTCCTCTGAAAACTGGAAATCCTGCACCTGCTATCTTATTGCCAAGGTTGAAGTCCAAGATATTATATTGAGTACCTAAGTCCCAGTGAGGCGAACCATCTAATTCAGGTAATGGATCTGCCCATTCCTTATATACTTCATTGTCATCTTCTGTTTGCCCTGGGGGTACAGATTCATGTGGAATATTAGGCACACTGAGAAGATGAGTTTCTAGCTTTTCCTCAGCTTCTTTGAGTTGAGAGACGTAGGACTCATTAGTTGTTTTAATATCAGCAATTTGCGACTTTAATGCCTCAGCCTCGCCAGGCTTTCCCGACTTGTATAGTTGACCAATTTCTCCCGAAAGGGTATTGATTTTTGAAAGTTCTGCATCGCTAAGTGTCTGCATCTTCTTTCTTTGATCATCTAGTTCAATTATTTGATCTAGAATCGCCACTTTAGATTCGTCCCACCCTCGTTTGGTAAGACTCGCCTTCATTGTGGCAACATTATCTCTGATATCTTTTACAAGCAGCATACGTATGTATAAAATTTGTATTTATTTAAACAACCGCAAAGATAGGTTTTTGAAACTCAAAAAATAAACCTATATTTGCAGTAGATAAACACTTCAAGCGCCGCAAAGTATAGGCGCATAGCGCGATTCACGTGCAAATTTCAATCTTTTATATAAGTCTACACTTGTTATTTTTTATCCAGTAGCGACTTTCACCCTAATTATACTATGTACGATATTCTACAACTCAATGATATGTTGGTTCCCGAACTAAGGGATTTAGCAGAAAAGATTAATTTAACGAGCTATAAGCGATTGAGCAAGCAGGACTTAATCTACAAAATTCTTGATCAGCAGGCTGTACTAGGGAGCGATATGCCTAAACCAGTGTCGAAAGCTGAAACTAAAGCACCTAAAGAAGAAAAAAAGGCACCTAAGCCACAGCCCAAACCAAAGCCGGAACCGAAACAAGAAGTAAAAGCTAAAGTTGAAGTGGCTAAATCAGATGATAGTCGTGAGGTGAATGTAGAAGAGAAATTGGCTAAGCAAGAATCAGAATCTGCTCAAAAGGATTCAAGAAGAAGCGATAAAAACTCATCAAAGTCTAAAGACTGGGATAATAAAGATAGAAGTCAAAAGTCAGAGTCAAAGTCTAGCAGCAGAGATAATCGAGATAATAGTAGAGACAATAACAGCAAAGACACTAGTAGTAAGGATAACAGCCATAACTCAGACAATAGAAGAGATAATAATAAGAACGAGCAACGTTCTCATTCAAAAAGCAATCACAAACACCAGAAGCAAGAGAAGAAAGAGCCAATATTTAATGTGGAACTTGAAGGTGTAATTGAAGGTACTGGTATCTTAGAAATGATGTCTGATGGTTATGGATTCTTGAGGTCAGGAGACTATAACTACTTGACATCTCCTGATGACATCTATGTGTCCCCATCGCAGATTAAGTTATTTGGATTGAAGACTGGTGATACTGTTGTAGGAGCAATCAGACCACCCAAGGAAGGTGAAAAGTATTTTGCTTTATTGAGAGTATCAAGTATCAATGGACTCGATGCTGCTAAGATTAGAGAAAGAGTGCCGTTCGACTATCTTACGCCTTTATTTCCAGATGAGAAATTCAAATTGACTTCTCACCCTGCTGGTAAGGATTATGGTAATAGGATGATTGAGCTCTTTGCACCTATAGGTAAAGGACAGAGGGGATTGATCGTTGCACAGCCTAAGACTGGTAAGACATTCTTATTGAAAGATGTAGCTAATGCCATAGCAACTAATCACCCAGAGTGCTATATGATCGTCTTGTTGATCGATGAGAGACCAGAGGAAGTAACAGATATGGCAAGAAGTGTGAATGCTGAGGTAATCGCATCAACATTTGATATGCCTGCTGAGAATCACGTCAGAGTAGCAAATATTGTCATCGAGAAAGCTAAGAGACTCGTAGAGTGTGGTCATGATGTTGTGATTCTTTTGGATTCTATAACAAGATTGGCTAGAGCATATAATACTGTGGCGCCTTCTTCAGGTAAAGTACTTTCTGGTGGTGTTGAAGCAAATGCTCTACAGAAGCCTAAGAAATTCTTTGGTGCTGCAAGAAATATTGAAAACGGTGGTTCATTGACTATTTTGGCAACAGCGCTTACAGAGACTGGATCTAAGATGGATGAAGTAATCTTTGAAGAATTCAAAGGTACTGGTAATATGGAGCTGCAGTTAGACAGATCACTTGCTAATAAGCGTATGTATCCAGCGATTGACCTTGTAAAGTCTAGTACTAGACGTGAGGAGCTTCTCTATGATGATACGACTCTTAGTAAAATGTTTGTACTCAGAAAACACTTAGGTGATATGAAACCAGATGAGGCAATGAACTTCATTAAAAATCACTTGAGAAGCACTAAAAACAACGATGAGTTCTTAGTTTCTATGAATAGTTAAACTTTTCATACAAAGAGTCAATAAAAACTCTTACTTTTGCCGTCCCTTAAAAGGGAAGAACATAATGTAATTCGACTATTATGAAACGTACGTATCAGCCTTCAAAAAGAAAGCGCAAGAACAAACACGGATTTAGAGCAAGAATGGCTAGTAAGACTGGCAGAAAGCTTTTAGCTCGTAGAAGAGCTAAAGGAAGAGCTAAGCTTACAGTATCTGACTCTACTTATACTAAGTAATCAGAATAACTTAGACATCCGTCAAGTTACAACAAGCTATACCTTATTGTCTTAACTACTTGCTATGAATAATAGCAAATATTCGCTAGGTGCAGATAAGCGCATCAAGAGTAGTGACTTGGTCTCATATACCTTGAGGAAAGGTAAACGTAAAGCGTCAGGTCCATTGAGGCTACACTACCTACCATCTACGAAATCAGAACAAAATAGTGCAGAGCAGACTATTGCTGCATTCATTGTACCTAAGCGTTTATATCGTAAGGCAACTCAACGCAATCAAGTGAGACGTTGGATTAAGGAAGCTTATAGACTCAATCAAGAAATACTATCTAAAGATGAGATGACACCTCATCGGATTATCTTTATCGTTCAAAAAAAGCATTTAAACAATTATTCAGAAGTAGAGGAATCTGTGATCCAACTACTCGAATACTTATCAAGCAAGTAATCTATAGCTAATTCATAGCCTTTGATCCCCTTACCTACAATGGAGCGATCAACCACTTCAGCTATATAACTATGTTTGCGGAAAGCCTCACGATTATGAATGTCTGATATGTGAACTTCTACAAACTCATTGTTCACTGAGTCAATCGCATCTCTGATAGAAATGCTCGTATGCGTCAAGCCACCAGGATTTATGATGCCATATGTATCCTCCTCAAATCCAATCTCATGAATCTTATCAATCAAAAATCCTTCATGGTTGGACTGGAAGTCGTAAATCGTTGTTATTGAATTATCGTACTTACTATGAAGGTTTTGAATCAGTTGGGCAAGCGAAGTCGTACCATACAATTCTGGATTTCTTGAACCAAGAAGGTTAAGATTTGGGCCATTAATGATCCAGATATTCATAGACTAGTTAGCGAATTCGCTCAGGTATTTTAGTCTGACTACTTGGATTTCTTCAATTGTAATGTCATCTTCAGCCAATGAATCAAACGCTGTATTGACACAATCTGTAGCGGCATCGTCAAAGTAGTCATAGATATCATCTACAACATCCTCATCCAAGTTATCCTCGATGTAATAATCAAGGTCAAGCTTGGTTCCTGAAGTGACAATCATATTCATCTCTTCATAGAGTTCAGTCAATTGGATACCAGCTCTTTGAGCAATGTCCTCTAACGGCATTTTTCTGTCCGTACCTTGTATAATTGCGACTTTAGCTTTGGACTTATCAGCAACTTGCTTGATAACAATATCTTCCGGACGTTCTATCTCATTCGCTTCAACATAGTCTGCAATTAAGTCAATAAATGGACTAGCATACTTAGTCGCTTTACCTTGGGAGACTCCACTGATATTGAGCATATCACCCATTGTGATAGGATAGAATGTGGCCATATCTACTAACGAAGGCTCAGAGAAGATGATCCAAGGTTGAACACTTAATCGATTGGCCTCTTTATTTCTCAAATCCTTGAGCATATCGAATAGAGTAGAGTCTAAGGCTGAACCTCCAGCATTATCAACAACAGGAGCTCCACCAGTGTCTTGATGATCTCTGTTTATACCAAGGTCAATTATGGTTGGATTAGCAAGATAATCTCTAGCTTTATCCGTCAACTTGAGAACTCCATATTGTTCTATTACTTTATGGACATATCCTAAGAGCATCGCTTTTCTGATCACTGTGTACCAGAAGATGCCATCTTGACCTTTGCCGCTTGCGAAGTAAGAGAGTTTGTCAAAGTTTTGCTCCCTGATATCTTTATTTTTTACTCCAAGTAGGAAGTCAACCATCACTTTGATTCCATAATTTTCTTTCAACTGTGCAATCGAAGAAAGTGCAGTAACCATTTCATCCTTAATCTGGACTATTGGTTTAGGATGCTTGCAGTTGTCACACATGTTATTACATCGCCCTGCGTCATACTCTTCACCAAAATAATGAAGTAGATACTTTCTTCTACAGTCTCCTGTCTCACAGTATCCCATCACTTCATCCATCAACTGAAGTCCAAGTTCTCTCTCTGATACGGACTTATCCTTGAGGAATTTTTCTAATCGTTGCACATCTTTATAGTCATAAAATGACAGGCAGATTCCTTCCATACCATCCCGACCAGCTCTACCTGTTTCTTGATAGTAATTTTCAATACTCTTTGGAATGTCGTAGTGGATGACAAACCTGACATCTGGTTTATCAATTCCCATACCGAAGGCAATTGTTGCAACGATGACGTCTATATCCTCCATTAAGAATTGATCCTGAACCTTATTTCTTGTTTTACTATCTAGACCAGCGTGGTAGGGTGCGGCATTTATACCGTTTACTTGGAGCACTTCTGCTATCTCCTCCGTAGACTTTCTAGACTGAACGTAAATGATACCAGACTTACCTTGATGCTTTTTGATGAATTTAACAATTTCAGTCGCTGCCACTTTCTTTTGAACCTTTGGCCTGACGATATAGTACAGATTGTCTCTGTTGAATGAAGAGATAAAGGTATTCACATCCTTCAGCTGTAGATTCTTGACGATGTCAGATTGAACCTTAGGTGTTGCTGTAGCAGTTAGGGCGATGATTGGAATAGTGGTATCTATTTTATTTATCATCGACCTGATTTTACGATACTCAGGTCTGAAGTCGTGTCCCCACTCAGAAATACAATGAGCCTCATCAACTGCAACAAATGACACCTTGACAGTATTAAAGAAAGCGATATTCTCTTCCTTTGTCAGTGTTTCTGGAGCGATATATAAAAGCTTCGTTTTTCCTGAAGTTATATCTTCTTTTACTGTCTGGATTTCACTTTTCTTTAAAGAGCTATTAAGGAAGTGTGCAACACTATCTTCCTTACAATAACCTCTGATTGCATCTACTTGATTTTTCATCAATGCGATGAGCGGAGACACTACAATGGCCGTTCCTTCCTGAACGAGTGCAGGCAATTGATAACAGAGAGATTTCCCCCCACCGGTTGGCATTATGACAAAAGTGTCATTTCTCTCAAGTAAAGATTCTATTATTTGTTCTTGCTTACCTTTGAACTTGTCGAATCCGAAGAAATGCTCCAGACTTTTATAAATATCGACTGCGGTATTTGTGTTCATGAGTTTGTTATATATGTCTGTCTGACTACGATTAGTCAAAATAAAGGACATTCACTTTGTTTGATTCCTTGTAATTAATAGCCATATTTATTGTTTGAACAATAGGGTCTGTTTATTTCATTAATTATGTAAATCACTCTACCACTAAATATACGACAACATTTGACAAGACGGATGAATAATTCACTTAAAAATATTGCAAGGGAAGTCATAGAGACTGAGGCCGACTGCTTACACAAGTTAGTTCAGTTTATCAATGATGATTTTGTGGCCGCAGTAGAAGCAATCCATGCTTCTAGTGGCCAAGTAGTTGCATGTGGTATTGGCAAAAGTGCCATCATTGCTCGTAAGTTTGTTGCAACATTGAATTCCACAGGACATTCTTCGATGTTTCTCCATGCAGGCGATGCAGTACACGGTGACGCAGGTATGATTCGCAAAGATGATATTGTTATAATCTTCTCCAATAGTGGAGAAACTCCAGAAGCAATTGCCGTAGCTAGTCAAGTGAAGTCTTATGGTAATCAAATGATTGCTATGGTTTCAAAGCCTGATTCAACGGTAGCTAGGCTTACGGATTTTCTACTGTGTATTCCAGAGAATGGAGAGGCAGACGTTGATAACTTAGTACCAACTAACAGCACTATTGTGCAAATGGCTCTGAGTGATGCTGTCGCTATCTGTCTGATGAAGCTCAAAGGTTTTACTAAAGAGCAATTTGCAAGTTTTCACCCGGGTGGAAATCTAGGTAAGCGTTTGTTTCTCAAAACCCTGGATTTATGCCAATATAATACTGCCCCATCAGTTGTCGTAGAAGACAATCTTGCGACAATTATCTCGAGCATATCTGAGGGCAAATCTGGTGCAACTGCGGTTACAGATTCAGAGGGTATTCTCAAAGGTGTGATTACCGATGGCGACTTAAGGCGTATGTTGCTTTATCAAAAAGATACAGCTCATTTGGTGGCATCCGATATTATGACTCCAAGTCCGAAATGTATAGAGTCTGACACTTTTGCAATAGAAGCGGTAGCTATAGCCCAACAAAATAATATCAGCCAAGTATTAGTCGTATCAGATGGGAAGTATGTGGGTATTATACATCTACATGACTTGATTAGAGAGGGTCTTGTATAGGATATGCATACGTTGCAGTGTTATTACTCCGTTAAATTGTATAACTCCAAATCAGTTTGGTGTAATTTGTAGTTAAGTATACAAGTAAAATCATATTTAGATAAAAAATAAGAATGATAGCAAGAATTGTCACCATTGGATTAATAGCATTATTGAGTTTTTCATTTGTCCAAGTAGAAACTCCAAATTATAATAGCAAAGAGAAGGAAAGTGCAATCATTGAAGCTGTACTAAAGTATCTTGATGTGCTCCACTTTAGCCCCAAGGAAATTGACGATAAATTTTCTGAGGAGGTCTTTGGTGAATATCTCAAATCTATTGACAACTCAAAGCGCTTTTTATTGAAAAGTGAAGTTGATGACCTAATGACTAGTAAGACTTCTATCGACGATCAGATCAATTCAAGGAGCCTTAAGTTTTTTGATCAAAGTATAGAACTCTTAGATGGTAGTATCGAAAGAGCTAAAAGTATTTATAATGAGGTTCTTGAATGTGATATGGACTTTACAGAGAAAGAAACTTATATCACTGACCCGGAAAAGAGATCATATGCTAAAAATGAAAAGCATCTAAAAGAACACTGGAGAAAGTCTATCAAAATGGATATTCTCAATAAAATAGATCAAAAACTAGAGGAGCAAGAGAAAGATACAACTGATGCCGTTAAGTTAACTTTTGATGAAATTGAATTAGAAGCTGTTGAAGAAACAAAGAAAAACTTTGATGAATGGTTTGTGAGATTAAGTAAAGTGAGAAGATCTGATAGATTTGAGAACTACGTCAATGCAATCACACATGTCTTCGATCCACATAGCGATTACTATAATCCAAAAGAAAAGAAAGACTTTGACATCCGTATGGGTGGTAAGCTCGAAGGAATTGGTGCTAGGCTCTCTCCTGATGGCGAGTATACTAAGGTTGTATCGATTGTCCCAGGTGGTCCCGCTTGGCAAGGTAAAGAGCTAGAAGTAGATGATCTTATCACGGCAGTTAGACAAGAAGGTGAAGAGGCTGTAGATATTACTGGGATGCGTCTTGATGATGTAGTTGCTAAGATCAGAGGTGACAAAGGAACTACAGTAATATTAAGTGTAAAACGATCTGACGGGACATATCACAATATCAGCATCGTCAGAGATGAAGTCATCCTAGATGAATCATTTGCAAGAAGCTTAATTATCGAAATCCCTGACATGATTGATAATGTTGGCTACATTAGGCTGCCTAAATTTTATAGTTCATTTGAAGGTAAAGAGGGCAATAGTTGTGCTGTTGACGTTGCTAAAGAAGTAGAAAAGCTAAAAGCTGAGAATGTTAATGGTATTATCTTAGATTTAAGAAATAATGGTGGAGGTTCACTCCAAGATGTTATTACAATGACAGGTCTTTTTATCGAAGAAGGACCAATTGTCCAAGTAAAGGCTAATGGTCAAAAACCCAGAGTTTACAGTGATAAGGACGATGAAGTACAATATGATGGACCAATGATTGTAATGGTAAATGAATTCAGTGCTTCTGCATCTGAAATTTTAGCTGCTGCATTGCAAGATTATGGTCGTGCTGTCATCGTAGGTAGTGGGTCAACTTTTGGAAAAGGAACTGTACAACGATTTCAAAATCTTGATCAATACATTCAAGGCATGGATGATATGAAGCCACTTGGGGAAATCAAATTGACTAATCAAAAGTTCTATAGAATCAATGGTGGTTCCACACAATTGAAAGGTGTGCAGTCCGATATTGTCCTGCCAGATACATATAGTATGGTTGATTATGGAGAGAAAGAGTACGACTATGCTTTGCCATGGACTCAGATCGATCCTCTTGATTATTCGCAGGATGTGTTCAAGGTGAGGAACATCCAATCACTAGCGGCTAAAAGTGCAGCACGTGTGGCAGATAATGCCAAATTTGATCTTGTAGAAGTTCAGGCTTCATTAACAAAGAAATATCGGGATGAGTCAGAGATTACACTCAACCTGGAAGACTATAGAGCATACCTCAGTGCCAGAGAAATGGAATCAAAAGAATTTGAAGAGGTGTTGGATAAAGATGTTGAAGACTTAGGAATTAGGAACTTAGCGGTAGACTCAGAAGTATTTAAAACGGATGAAGCTAAAGCTGAGCGAAATACTGAGTGGATCAAGTCCATCCAAAAAGACTTTTACTTAGAAGAAACTCTCAACATACTTAAAGATCTTATAGAAGAGAATTCTTAATACAGATATTCTGTGGCAACATACCGAACTACTATAAGGCTCTTACTCTCTGTGGTATTGTTATGCACACAACTAAGGCTAGTAGCACAAGTCCAGGATAAGCCAGATGTAGTCGTACCAGATACTAGTGCTATTATCACACTACTCCAATCTGAATTGGTCAGGGTACTAAAGGATAAACATATTGCACCTCCTCCAATAGATGATGCATTCAGCACCATCTTGTTTTCTAATTGGCTTGATTTGGTAGACCCCAATCGCATCTACTTATTAGATGAAGATATACAGTACTTAAGTAAATATCTCCAAAAGTTAGACAATGAGATTCATTTACAACAGGTTCATTTCTTTGAAGAAAGCTATGAGATTTTCCAAAAGGGTAGAGACCGTGTACATTCTATCTATTCTCAATTTGATGTAGACGCATTTGACTTTACCCAACAAGAAGAGTATATCATCAATCCTAAGGATATCGTATATGTTAATGGGGAAGATCACATCACAGATAGATACACTAAATATGTAAAGTATCAAATACTAGTAACATTCAATCAATTGCTGCAGTCCGATTATGCGGAGAATGCTGCAAATATGTCTTCTAAGGATAGTCTGATGACTCAGGCAATTTCAGAAGTACTTGGTTCAGAAGAAGACGAGCTCGTGAGGCAGAGCCTGTTTGATAAGATCGATTTCTTTGGATTGTATCTAGATGCAATCGCCGCCACATTTGACCCTTATTCTGAGTACTACAGTACTGATGACAAGGAGAGTTATATTATCAATGCAACAGGCAAGGTTGTTGGAGCAGGTGTGGCTATTCTTTCAGTGAAGGAAGGCGCCGTGATCAGTAGGATATTTGAAGGAGGTCCTGCATGGCGATCGGACAATATTGCTGTTGGAGATACCATTGTTGGTTTAACCAACAGTAATGGAGAGTATATTCAGTTTGAAGGGATGATACTTTTAGACATTGCCCATCATATCAGAGGTACTATAGGGACACCACTTATCTTGGATCTACTAGGTGTAGAATCTGGTGCAAAGTCTGTAGAGATAGTCAGAGATGAGGTAATATCTTATGACCAAACTGCTAAAGGTCTTCTCTTAAAGAATAGTTTCTCAGACGAGTCAATTGGGTATATAGACATTCGTAATTTCTATCAGACAATATCGACTGGACAGTATAGTAGTAGCTCCGTTGATGTCATTAGTTACCTCAATCATTTTGAAAATGAAGGTATTGCTTCTATTATCATTGACCTTAGAGATAATCTTGGAGGTGTACTAGAAGAATCCATTTATATTCTTGAAGCGCTATTGGGTGAAACACCATTACTTCAAGTGAGTGATAGAAATGACTCATTAGAAATCTATAGTGGAAATCTTGAAGTACCTGTTTATACTGGAGAAATAGTTGTATTAGTTAATCAGAATACAGCGTCAGCAGCCGAGGTACTTGCTTCCACACTGCAAGATTATGGCAGGGCAATCATTGTGGGCAGTCAGACTTATGGCAAAGGTACTATTCAAGAGTTTGTGAATCTGGATGAACTTTCTCAAGCGTCACTACCACAGGATGTTACTCTTGGCGAAGTCAAATGTACGATAGCTAAATATTATAGAGTTAACGGTCAAACAACCCAACTGATAGGTGTGACACCTGACATTGTCTTACCTTCCATATTAGACTCGTTAGAGATCGGAGAGCGATATAATAAAAATCCAATTGGATGGTCAGAAATAGATAATCTCCACTTATCAACTCAATCTGTCAGTGCTGATAAACTAAGATTGCTGAGGGTCTACAGTAAGTTGAGAGTAACTTTGGATAAGGAGTTTTCTAATGTAAAGGATGTGTCTTCAGAGGTAAAATCTCTAAGCAAAGAGCTTTCTGCTCCATTGACATTAGGAGAGTTTAGATCCAATGAGTACTTAAAAAGCACAAAGCTGCGAAATGCATCGAATGCATCTTATGCAGAATACAAGTTAATGGAAGTAGAGACTTTACCTACAAGAAATAAGTTGTCAATGTCAGCTGAAGAGTCGAGATGGATGGCTTTGCAGAGTCAAGATATTTATATCAATGAAGCCATACATATCCTTAATGATGTAAGGACAAAACTCTAAGTAACTCGATAGATCATAATCAAGCCAAATATGATCAATACAGCACCTGATATTACAGATATATAGTGAAGGTGTATAGATGTTAATTTCATTCTGATGTACTGTGCAAGTAAAACCTTACATGTATCGGAGAGGATAATCACCATCATAATAGTCCCAAATAAGATCGAAGTACCTTGAGTGCCAGCACCTTCTGTAATGACATAGGTGGTGACTATTGTCAACCAAAATACTGGCGTGAAAGGGTTGACGGTGTTTATCACAAATCCTTTAGAAATATAGCCAGTTAAATTTTTAGCATTGAGAGTGGCTGTTTCTTGCTTGAGTTCTTTCTTCTGTAAAATAAGAAAGACACCAAAACCAGTAAGAAGTAATCCTCCAACAATCGTCACCCAAAATTTTACCGTAGGATTATTAACTGTTGATGTGATGGATGTTACAAATTTATAGCAAAAGTAGATGTATAACAGGTCGCTAACCCATACACCAGCTCCTACAGACAAACCTGCCTTCCATCCTTTTTCAATGGCTGTCTGTGTGAGTAGAATAAAGATTGGTCCCATAGAAAAGGCTAGCACTAGCCCCCAACCCAATCCTTCAACGAAATAGTGTAACATTCGACAAAAGTATGATATTGGTGGTTAAACTCTTTACCTTATGTCTTGTTTGTTGGTTTTACATGACATAAATAACATCTATATATGAAATATATCAAATGGATAGGGATTAGCTTAGTAATCATACTCCTTTCTATGGTGGCCTGCACTAAGGTACTCTCTAAGAAAATTCCAACTACCTTCGCAGGAGATGGAGATGCTGTTGCCCAAAAGATGCTCACAGCTCTCAATAAGCCAGCTTGGGATAGTCTCAATTATCTGCAATGGACATTCATGAATAGCCACCATTATGCGTGGGATAAGCAAGCGAATATTGCCAATATTAGATGGAAAAAAAATGAAGTCATTCTTGACTTAGACCAACTCAGCGGAATCGCATATGTAGGTGGAGTGAAAGTTTCAGATGCTGACAAGACTCAAAAACTTGTCAGTAAGGCTTGGAATTTTTGGTGCAATGACTCCTTTTGGATGTTCGCACCTTACAAAGTGATGGATCCAGGCACAACACGAGAGATAGTCAGTATAGATCAAGAACCTGATAAGACTGGACTTAAAGTAACCTATAATGGTGGTGGAGTTACTCCAGGCGATGTCTACATATGGGCACTAGATGAGAACTATATGCCTACAGGGTACTACATGTATGTCGAGATATTACCAGTCAAAGGAGTCTATACTTCGTGGAAAAGTTGGAAGGATATTGGTGGAGCCAAGTTAGCGATTATCCACGAAAACAAAATGTTTGATATGGAGATGAAGAGTGTCAAAGGAGGCTCTGATATTTCATCATTGGACATCAGCCCAGATCGATTGACAATGATAAAGTAGTACTATTTTACATCGGATTAATGATCTTGACATCAGTCACTGTACGTAAGATTGGCATTACTGAGGAAAGTACTTTCTCTTCTAGTGACGCTAACAATTGTTTCTTAGAAAAGTTAGGATGAGTGACCGTACCTACCTCTCTGGCCGGACTCGGTGAAACTATTGGGTGTAGATAATCTGAATTAAGAATCCCTTTATGAAGAGTTGCTATCCTTGGAATTAAAGTCAGGCCATTGTTAGCCTCTACGAGATTGATTAAGGATAATATAGATCCACTCTTATAAATGAGATTGGTATCAAGGTTATCGGATTTTTTCAGATGACAAATTTTTTCTATTTGAAAAGACATACAGTGGGACTCCTCAAGTAACCAAAGCCTTGATAAATCTATATCGTCAACTGTATATTTTCGCTTTTTTGTGCTTACGGCAGTTGCATCATAGATTAGGAAATCTTCCGCAAATAATGGATTTTGTATCAATGTTTCATCTATGACTGGAGTTGATAACAAACCAACATCCAGTTCCCTCAATTTTAGTAGTTTTAGAATTTCTTCAGTTGTGATTTCCATTACCGTAAATTTCACCTTCTGATGGGAATCCACCATATTCTTCAATATGAAGGGCATCAAGAATGGCGCAAGTGTGGGGATAATGCCGATCTTGAAGGTCCCATAATACTCAGTTCTAGTTTCTTGAATATCCTCTATCAGATTGTCATACTCATAGTAGAGTACCTTGAATTGATCGATCAGACTTTCACCTTCCGCAGTTAGTTTGATTGGTTTGGTTTTTCTATCGAATAGCGTAATGTCTATTTGCTCTTCTAGTTTTTTAATCATCGTACTCAATGTACTCTGTGTGATGTGACAAGCATTAGCTGCCTCACTGAAGCTGCCAGTCCGGTGAAGGGCTAACACATATTGTACTTGACTTAATGATATTGATGACATCAATAGTTGTATCTAAAATTTAGTGTATGTGAATATAATGTTTTTCCGATATTTGACCTATCAAATTTTGTCACATTATAAATGACAACTCATCAATACTAAATAATAGAATTAAATAATATGGATAACAATCAAGGTGATATCAATAAGTGTCCCTTCCACAATTCTGTCAAGAATGCTCCAGCAGCTGGAGGTGGAACCGCTAACAGAGATTGGTGGCCAAATCAACTAAAGCTCAACATCCTTAAGCAACACACTACAAAGACTAATCCTATGGATGCAGACTTTGATTATGCTAAGGAATTTGCAAGTTTAGATTACGATGGTCTCAAAAAAGACTTGACTGACCTGATGACAGACTCCCAAGATTGGTGGCCTGCTGACTTCGGCCACTATGGTCCTTTCTTTATCAGAATGGCTTGGCACAGTGCTGGTACTTATAGAACTGCTGATGGTAGAGGTGGAGGAGGTACAGGTCAACAAAGATTTGCTCCATTGAATAGTTGGCCAGATAATGGCAACCTAGATAAAGCGAGAAGACTTCTTTGGCCAATCAAGCAGAAGTACGGTAATAAGATCTCTTGGGCCGATTTGATGATACTTACAGGTAATGTTGCACTGGAGTCTATGGGATTCAAGACATTTGGATTTGGAGGTGGTAGACCTGATGTGTGGGAGCCAGAAGAAGATGTGTACTGGGGTAGTGAGACAGAGTGGGAAGCAGGTGATAAGCGTTATTCAGGTGATAGAGACTTAGAGAATCCACTAGCAGCAGTGCAGATGGGTCTGATCTATGTTAATCCTCAAGGTCCAGATGGTAATCCTGATCCGCTAGCTTCTGCAAAAGATATCAGAGAGACTTTCGGAAGGATGGCAATGAATGATGAGGAGACTGTAGCATTGATAGCGGGTGGTCACACATTTGGTAAGACTCACGGAGCTGGAGATGCAGCACTAGTAGGAGATGAGCCAGAAGCAGCAGGTATCGAGCAGCAAGGTCTTGGGTGGAAGAGCACTCACGGTACAGGTAAAGCAGGAGATGCAATCACAAGTGGTTTAGAAGTTATCTGGACTCAGAAGCCTACTGAGTGGACTGACTTATACTTCAAGAACTTATTTGAGAATGAATGGGAATTAACAAAGAGCCCTGCCGGTGCTCATCAATGGGTAGCAAAGGATGCAGTTGCTGATGTGCCAGATGCACATGATTCTGCTAAGACTCACAGACCTGCTATGTTGACAAGTGATCTCGCATTGAGATTTGACCCTGCATATGAAAAGATATCAAGAAGATTCTATGAGAATCCAGCAGAACTGGAAGATGCATTTGCAAGAGCATGGTTCAAGTTGACTCATAGGGATATGGGTCCAAGGTCTAGATATCTAGGTCCAGAGGTACCATCTGAGGTACTTCTATGGCAAGATCCACTACCGACTAATGCTGGTTATAATCTGAGTGATAGCGATGTAGCGAACCTAAAGTCTGCGATACTAGACTCTGGGTTGACAGTATCCCAATTAGTATCAACTGCATGGGCATCAGCGTCTACATACAGAGGATCTGATATGAGAGGTGGAGCGAATGGAGCACGTATCCGATTATCACCTATGAGGTATTGGAAGGTGAATAATCCTACTCAATTATCTGAAGTACTAGATGTCTATGAAAAGATTCAAGGAGCTTCTTCTACTCATGTATCTATCGCAGACCTTATTGTACTTGGTGGATGTGTCGGTGTAGAGAAGGCAGCTAAAGATGGTGGGTTTGATATTAGTATTCCTTTCACTCCTGGAAGAGTAGACGCGACAGATCAGCATACTGATGTTGAATCATTTGGTTACTTAGAGCCAGCAGCGGACGGATTCAGAAACTACCTACCTAAGAATTATGGCGTAAAGTCTGAGCACTTGTTAATCGATAGAGCTCAGTTGCTTGGATTGACAGCGCCAGAGATGACAGTATTAGTAGGTGGACTAAGAGTACTTGGTACCAACTATGATAACTCATCGCAGGGTGTATTGACTGATAGAGTAGGAGTATTATCAAATGACTTCTTCGTTAATCTACTTGATATGAGCACTCAATGGAAGGCTACTGACAGTAATGAGGAAGTATTCGAAGGCAGTGAAATGGGTACAAATGATTTTAGATGGACAGCATCTAGAAGTGATTTAGTATTTGGGTCAAATTCTATATTGAGAGCTGTGGCTGAGATTTATGCAAGTTCTGACTCAAGCGAAAAGTTCGTTAAAGACTTTGCTAGAGCATGGAATAAGGTTATGAATCTGGATATGTCATTCTATGTATCTGATGTGAAGCAATTCGCATAAGCTAATTAGCACAGATACCCAAACTATAAATAATGAAGGTCTACTCTTGGTAAAAGAGTAGACCTTCGTTTATTTGTTAGTTGAATTTATAGAATAACTTATCTGTTCATTCTAATCAGATCTTTTAGGTAGTTGATTGTTTCTTGTTCGCTTTGGGGAGTGAGTTTGATCGCATTGTTGGCACAACGAATTGCTTTTGAAGGATCTTTTGTTTTTGTGTATAAGACCGCTGCTGTATTCCAATAGTCTGCTTCTTCTTTGTACTTGGAGAGTACTTTTTCCATTGCTAGCACTGCTGGTTCTAGCTCTTTTTTCTTATTTGTAGACTTCGCAACATATCTAGCGTATAAGTTGACAATCTTAGCATCTTTATTTTCAACAATCAGCATATAGTCTTTCAAGATTTGCCCCATATTTTTTGAGTCATTCTCGTCGATTTTACGTTTGACATAATACTTATATGCTCGTCCTACAGGATCACTGGCATTAGTATACTCATAAAGCTTGATTGCTTCATTAAGATCTGGCCTAGGGATACCTTGATTGATTCTCGTGTACACTATGATATCTATACTCCTATCGATATTATCTTTTCCGATTAACTTATTGAACGCATTTCTATTCTTGATAATGTAGTCAAACTCTGGAGAGTCGGTGTGTCTTACAAAGTCAAAGATGAAACGCATATTCCTTTCAGTACCCCATTGATCTTGAGTCTTGAGATATTGCTCCGCAACTGTCCAATGACTTTCATCCATCATCTGCATTCTGAAGTAAGCTTCTTGGTAAAGCACATCAGGATTCATATCCTCACCTTCTAGAACATAGAGTATCTTTTCTTCTTCTACAGGTTTCGTAGTTACTGCCGGTGCCCTTCTTGTAACAGTCTCTTTTCTTTTGGTCGTTGTATTTGTTGGAGTAGTCTTCTTTACTGTCGTTGTCTTTCGGGCAGTAGGAGTGGTGGTTCTTGTCGTAGATGTTGTGGCAACTTGAGTAGAAGGAGGAGATGCATATCTAATCTTTCCTAATGCATGATTCGCATAAGCGATGAGTTCATACTTGGTCAATACTCTATCTACTTTGATTTCAGGATTTCCATTTTCATCAAGAAATAGAAATGTTGGAAGGAAAACTACACCATATCTTTTTTGGTATTCCTTTCCATATGGTTGGTCCATATTTACTTTGACATTAACAAAGTTTTCATTGAGCAACTCAGCTACTTCCCCATCTCTGAAGACCTGGTCCATCTTCTTACACGGGGTGCACCATTTAGCATAGCTATCTATGAACAGTGGCTTGCCTTGCTCTCTGGCCATCTTGATTGCGTCCTCAAGTGTGACAACCTTGAAGTCTACATAATTATGTCTATGACTAGGCAACTGAGCAAACATTGTTGCACAGATACAAGTCAATAGGAATATGATAAATGGTCTTATTAGCACCAATTATTATTTGTTATAGTTAATCAATAATATTACTAAAGGTCAACTTTTTGCTCTAGAGACAAAAGGTATTTATCTAGCGTTTTTAAATCTTCTATTTTTTGCTTCGTCAGCACTTCTTTAGCTTCTTTACAGACGTCATATGCCTTTTGATATTGCTCTCTAGCAGCAAGAAAAGATACAATACTAAGATATGATTTTTCTGTCGGCTCTAATTTTGCAATATGTTCCAAATTAGACAACTGAAGTTCTTGAGTATCCTCATGTTTTAGGAAGTGATCACTAAGTAGCCTATTAAGGTTGTAACATGCATCTATGTCTGACTTGCCATATTTCTTACTATAAGTCGAGTACAATTTCTTAAATGTAGGATAGTCATCATAGGCACCTGCATATTCCATCTTAGCTTCTAGTTCATACTTTGCACCCATTGATTTATTGTATTCTTTCAGCTTGGTAGTAGTCTCATCTATAAGTACGGGGTAGTCATTATCAACTGCCTTGATTGTTGTATTTTTTGCTGCTTTTAGGATTGCTTCATCAAAAGATTGTTGACTATGGAGTTTGATAATGTCGCTGCGGCTTTCCATCACCATATCAAATATTCTAGAGTCAGCATCTGTCATTGCAGTGAATACAAAATTTGCTCGCTGATCTGTAGTCATACCTGCATCTGAGTTTAGATAGTCATTTGCTATTTTGAGGCTAGGCTTACCAGCTTTCTTTAAAGTAGAGACATATTTGAAAACAGTTTCATAGTCTCTATTTCCACTTTCATACAATTCCGCATACTTAGAACTGAAGTCAGCAGATCCTTGTACAGCTTCGCCTAAAGCTATCAGCTTAGAGACATCTTTGAAACCAGTTGATTTCTTCACGATTTCTCCTTTTCCGTCGAGGAAAAATAAAGTAGGATAAGCACTGACTGGATACTTTGATCCAAATTCTCTACCCATCGGTTTTTCCATATCGATTTTCATCGCTATGAAATTATTATTAAAGTAAGCACCTACGGACTCATCGGTAAATGTATGAGCTGCCATCTTCTTGCACGGGCCACACCAAGTAGTGTAGGCGTCAACAAATACTAGTTTCTCTTCTTTTTCGGCTAGTTCGATTGCTTCTTGGTAGGTTCCTTCGAAGAACTCAATTCCTTGAGCAAATCCAGAGATATGCATCCCTAGAAAAAGTATGATTATAATTGTAGATAGTTTCATAGAGTATTATCTAATTAGTATTGTCTCATTCACGTTAGTAAATGTAATATCAGCATACAAGTCACCATAGGTGTGTACACGAATTTACAACATTCTGATATTAATAAGTATTGACGTGGAATATGACGTCGCTCACGGGGGATAAAGTACAAATATGTTGTATTATTTCTATTTCTTAAAACTCTAGTGAAAGATTTAACTAAATGCTAACATGTAATAGTGTTTGTTGACATTTTTGGCTGAACCAGTCTGAAGTTTCAATAGCATTTACTAGATTTTGTGTGAGAGACTATCTCCAATATTGAGAATACATTTTCCTATTCATTCTTTGCTAATTACGGGTATTGTTCTTTCACTCTATCTTTGTATCGTTAACCATTAGTAGACAGTTATAATTATTATTAATGCCTTCACTCAGAGAAGTATATCAACAATCAGTAGGACAGACTAGTGAGTTTTCGCTTAGCCTTGAGATTGATTATGCCAAGGGTAGCATGATATATGGTACAGATGGCCATGACTATGTAGACTTCAATAGTGGGATCTCTGTTTCTTCTATTGGACATTGTAATCCAGCTGTACAAGATGCTATCAAAGCTCAGTTAGTTAAGCATCTTCATACCATGGTGTATGGTGAACATGTCCAAGAGTCTCAGGTGAGATTTGCAGAGTTATTGACTAAGCAACTTGACCCTTCTTTGTCTGTGGTGTACTATCTTCTCACGGGTAGCGAAGCCGTAGAAGCTGCAATAAAAGTCGCTCGTAAGCATACAGGTCGATATGAAATCATCTCCGCTAACCTTTCTTATCATGGAAGCACACTTGGGGCAGAGAGTCTGAGGAGTGACTTAGATTATAAGATGCACTTTGCACCAGTCATTCCAGGAATTCGCCACATTAATTTTAATACAGATGATTACCTAGAGGCGATCACAGAGAAGACTGCTTGTATTATTATTGAACCTGTCCAAGCGGAGAGAGGTGTCTTTCCTCCGGTCAACAATTACCTTCAGAAGCTCAAGGCCAAATGTCAAGAAACAGGAACATTGCTTGTGCTTGATGAAATACAAACTGGATTCGGTCGTACGGGGAGTTTATTTGCCCATCACAAGTATGGTGTGATACCTGACATTATGTGTATTGGTAAAGCGATGGGTGGTGGATTACCTCTTAGTGCTATAGTGAGCAGTCCGCAGATATTGGATAGTCTTGTAAAGTATCCATCATTAGGACATATTACCACATTTGGAGGGCATCCATTAAGCTGTGCATCTGCTTATGCAAGCTTATCTTATCTACTTGACCATAATATTGTGAATGGAGTTATGGATAGAAGTAATCAGCTATATGATATACTGTCTAGTCATCCTATTGTAAAAGAAGTTCGCCGAAGTGGAATGATGATGGCTGTAGAAGTGACTAAGCGGAAATATCTCAAGCATGTCGTTAGTCATGCAATGGACCAAGGTGTCTTAGTTGATTATTTTTTGTTTAATGACCGTAGTTTTAGACTAGCACCACCATTAGTGATTACACAAGAAGAGCTAAACCTTGGCTTAGTTAGACTAGTAGCAGCATTAGATTTTGCTCAAGCAAAATATGCCAAGCATTGATTTCTTTCAAGAATGTAACAGTGTATAAAGTTATGAAAGCAGATGAACGACAACAATTAAAGAGTAAAATAATAGAGCTCATTGCTCAATATGAGAAAGATGTCATATCCACTGAAGCTATGACAGAGCCAGTTAAACCTGAAAATTCATTAGGCCGAATAAGTCGGATGGATGCAATTAATAACAAAGCTGTAATGGAAGTTTCACTCCGTAATAAGAAGTCTAAATTATCTAAGCTTAAGGCCGCATTAGCTAATATTGATAAAGAAGGATTTGGTATCTGTAGTTCTTGTAGAAACGTAATACAAGCCGGACGGTTAATGTATATGCCTGAGAGCACCAAGTGTGTCAGATGTGCCGGGAGATAATTTCAAAGAGATGAAAATAAAAAGGGTCGCCAATCAATTGGCGACCCTTTTTTATTTGTATTCTATCGGAAAGCTAGTGTTGGATACTCGTCATTTTAATGACATTCTCACTGCCATTTTGAATTTTGACCAGAATCATTCCACTTGGTAATGTAGTTGCTTCTATGTGTCTTATGAGCTTATCGTCGATGTTGAATTGCTCTGTTAAGAGCATCTTCCCAGTCAAGTCAAATAGACTTACCTGATAGTCACCTCTCACTTCAGTATTTATCTCTACAGTCAAGTATTCGTGTGCAGGATTAGGATAGACATTTACTGCAAAGTATGCAAAATCGTCCTCCGTGCTAGATGCAAATCCTTCACCAATTGTGATAGTTGATTCTGTTGTAGGTATCCATCCTCCTTCTCCATCATTGATTGTGTACGTATATGAATCTTCAGTAACGACGTCGCCGTTATGTTCATATCTGATTCTACCTTCTGCGATGTCTAGTTGAGTAAATGTTGTTCCTATTGCCGCTAATTGACCACTTACCGTCATTGTACCTGATACAGGAAGTGATAGTAGGGTATACGTTATCTCTTCTGCACTATTATTAGCATCTTCAGTCAATAGATTATCAACAGTTAATCTATTAGCACCATCTGTTGGCACTTCTAATGTATTATTATTGACGATTGAAGGACCTTCTAGAACCTCATTAGAACATACTTCTAAAGCAAACTCTCTAAATTGACCTCCATTACCTGATCTAGTATCGGCAACTGTCATTATCCAATCTCCAACTATAGGTTCACCGTTAAATGTTGATAGATCTCCTTCAGGTTGATAGATATTGTTATCACTGATTGGACAAGTAATTTCAATCGCTGCTGACCCATCAAATCCGCAATTTATATCTCTTGTAAATCCACATTGTTCGTCTACTAGTATGACCTCTGTCCCAGATGGGCTTGTAAGTGTCAATCTAAGTTCACCTGTGTTGTCATGTGATACATCTACATTCTGAATATTGACATCTGATACCTGACCAGATCCAGATACAAATGCTGTACTGGTTACTTGTGGCATACCTGATGCAGAAATATTAAATGGAAGGTCAATTGTATTGATTGTTTTACAACTCAATGCCTCAGTTGCAAACATACCCAATGTTGTCTGAGCGGCTGTACATTTATTATTACCTGATACTCTCCAGTAATAGACCGTATTCTTTTCTAGAGTGACTTGCGGTACATAGGTATTGTCAGTCAAACCAGTTTCACTAATAATCGAATTTGCACCAAATGCCGGATTATCACTCACTTCAAGTGAATATGTCACTGCATTGATTGCATCAGTCCATTCAAATGTTGGCACTTCTGAGATTCCACTTGAAGCAGTTCCCGGTCCAACTAAAGCTAGGTCGTCAAAATTTGTACTGGTAAGCTCTACTTGGATTTCTTGAGTTCTCACATCAGCACCATCTGCAGTACCAGTAATAGTTACAAGGTAATTACCTGTTGCATTGATATTATTGAAATCTAGAGTTAATACTGCACTTCCTTGGTTAGGGCTGATTGCACTTTCAGATAGAGACACAATTGAACCTTCTGGTAAGTCAGATGTCACCTCGAGTGTAACATCATTACTAAAGTCTAAGAATGAAGCCATTGTAATATCTACTGTAACCACTTCAGGTGTACACAGATCAAATACTTGATCAGAGATATCCATAAAAAATGATGGTACAGTTGGTGCATTAATGTTGAAGTCGAAGTTACTAACATCAAAAAAGATGTTATCAACCCCGTTAATTCTTACCCTTCCATCATCTGTAATGTTATTCGGAACGATTACGGTATGTGAACCATCGTTAGGTGTGTTTCTTGCAAGTACAATGTCAAAATTACTTCCTCCATCTTCTGATAGAAAGATATCGACTAACTCACAGTTAACAGGAGCAACATCAGTCCCTGCAACATCCCATTGTATCTCATAAGGCATTCCGACCTCAAGGTCATCATTTGAGTTAGGTGCTGTCACAAAGAATGGTCCTGCATTACTCGCAGACTCGAAGTCTATATCAGTCCACTCAGCAATACCTGATCCAGGGTGATTATCTCTGACTGTTACCATAAATGTGTAGTCTCTTGCATCTATCTGAAGTCTTTCAGAGTTGTCAGAAACATTATTAATCACTTTTGTCATAGCTGGGAATACTCTATTAGATGCTTCCCTTGGAGGAAATGATCTAAAAGAAGGCGCATTACCTATTGGATTTCCTAATGATGATTGTGGACCAAGATTGAATTGCTCCCAACAATATGTTAATGCATCATTTTCTGCATCTACTGCCGAAGCATTTAGCTCGAATGGTGTAAATATTGGAATGAAAAGGTCTTGTTCTATTGGGATAGTGATATCTGGAGTCGTGTTGCTTGTTACAACTTCTTCTCCACATTGAGAACCATTACCACCTTCTACAAAACTGTACATTTGGATCAATGAACCGATGTGAAAGTAGTCATCATTGGTACCAGCAAGATTATTGCTTCCGCATGTTCCTGCATATGACATATGCGTAGTTCCACTGCCTGGTTCATAACCTGTTCCTGCTGCGAATTGATCATTGGAAGCCTCTGAACAATTTTGCCAAGTATGGCTTGCACCAAACTGGTGCCCAAGCTCATGAATCGTTGTACCAACCATAAAGCTTGACACATTAGAACCTCCTATGCAGCTAATTCCTGCACCTTTATTACCTGTACATACACTACCTAGTGCAGCTACTCCTGCAATACCATCTGTACATGATCTTGTGAAACAATGTCCCAAATCATAAGCATCTTGGCCGATAATACTATTTAGTACATCAGTATTTTGGCCTAGAACCTGTCTTCCCGGATGTACACCATCGCCTGTGTTAGCATTGATGATGTAAGGATCATTATTAGGGTCTCTAAAAATTAACTGATCATTATTTTCTACGAGTTCAAAAAATACTGAAGCTTCATTTTCAAAAGTTTGATTGACTCTATTTGCTCCGATTACGATTTGAGCCATTACAGCTTCAGTAGAAGCAAAGTTATCACCCCATTCACCCGTCGTGGCAATAGCTAATCGATACTTCTTAAGAAATACTGCTTCTCCAGCTCTATAACCTTGATCAGTATGCTCTACCACATCAGCAAGAGCAGCCGGATCGAAATCTGTACCACAAGATGATTCTATGACATAATTAGGAGTCTCCTGATCTTTAGTAAAGTATGAGATGTAAACCTCACTTGTAGCATCTGCATATGTGTCTATATACACTTCACCATCGGGATGCTTTAGTGAGCCGTGGAATCCATCTTTAGAGATACCCACACGACCATAAATTGCAGCGTTATCTTTACCAACAACTCTGAATGTCTTTATATCAGGAAACTTTGCAGCAAGGTTAGGATGCATCACTGGTGAATACCAAACTTTAAAATCTTCAATAGATCCATCTGGCATCGGTAACGTAATGCTACCTGACTCGTCCTTATTAAATCTATTATCAAGTGGAGACTTGTTCAGATGTTTCTTGAGTCTATCTTCATCAAGTAAACTGACGACATACTTAGTAGGAATTATTTGTCTTTCACCATATTGGTATTCGTCAATATTGTCATCGTTCATTGGTGTCCATAATGACTGAGCTGTCAGGGTTACTTGTAATGCTGCGGTTAGTATGAGCATCAATGTAAGAAGGAGATGTCTTGATATCATTTGTGTTATTATTTCTAGGTGAATCAGGTATCTAACAAAAATAGGAAAATTCAGTTGACCAATGATGTAGTTATTGGCGTTTTGAGTGCGGACAAGACATTTTCAATTTTTTTTTGAAAAAATATTGATGTCTCAGGCAACCGGCAACAAAAAGTCAGAAACAACAATCTTTTATTCACATATATGAAGAAATCAAATATTTAACTAATGATGATTCATAGAGTTAGTTTGTAATACCGTATAGATTTTAATTAATATTTAACAATTGGATGAGACATAAAAAAGTAGCTAGATTGAAGCAGATTTCACTTTTGTGTTAGCATTGAAATGTTAAATAAATCATTGGTTGACATTAAGATACATATTGGCAAAATATTTGATATGTTATTAGAGTACGGTGGAAATATTGTACAAATTGTTAGAACCAAACCGAAGAATAAATAGCATCCCAAACATATACATTGAGGGTGTTAAATGCTATATTTGTCAAACCATATTCGAACAGTGTTCGGAACATATTGTTTTTTAATTACAATGAGCTATTCTATAAAAGCATTAGTCATATTTTTTGCCATTTCAGTGGCATCTCTTCTCTGTACTCAATCTCTTGAGGCACAAGAGAATAGGTCTTTTGATGGTACCCGTAATAATTTAAATAATATAGAATATGGTTCTGTTGGTGAGCCTTATGTCAGGTTTGCTGAAGTATCATACACCGACGGTATAGGCGAAATCAATTCAGATCTTCCTAATCCTAGAGAGATCAGTAATGTATTGTTCGCTCAAGATGCCCCAATAGCTGATGAGAATAATCTAAGTGACTTTGTATGGGCATTTGGTCAATTCGTTTGCCATGATATAGAACACGTCAGATATGATCAAAATCAATCTGTTGAGATTCCTGTACCATCTGACGATGAATTCTTTGACGTAGGTTCTACATTGACTTATTTCAGAAAGCAATTTGCAACCAATTCGGGAACTGACAATAATCCAAGAGAATATCTGAACGATGTATCTACATATATTGATGGATCTGTTGTATATGGTAGTGATGAAGCTACAGCTAATTGGCTAAGAACTTTCGAAGATGGAAAGTTAAGAACTTCATCTGGTAATTTCCTTCCTTGGAACACCGAAACTGGTGAGTATAATAGTTTGGTTGATGATACGGCGCCATTTATGAAGCCAAAGCCTGGTCAGGTAAATCAAAAGCTTTTCGTCACAGGAGATGAAAGAGCTAATAAAAACCCAGCTCTTATTTCCCTCCATACCATATTTGTCAGAGAGCACAACTCCATTTGTGACGAGCTGATAGAAGAAAATCCGAGTTGGGATGATGAGAGAATCTATCAAAGAGCCAGGAAGTTGATAGGGGCTTATATCCAGAAGATTACATATGAAGATTGGTTACCATCATTAGGAATATTCGTTGAAGCATATAATGGCTACAATAGCACAGTAGACCCTTCTATAAGTAATGAGTTTTCAGCAGCAGGCATTGTATTTCAAAACACGTTGATTGGTCCTGAAATCCTGAGACTAGACAATTCGGGTAACGTCGTCGAAGATGGTAATCTGGAAGTCGGTTCTGAATATTACTATAACCCGACTACTTTGTTTCTAGATGGAATAGAGCCATATCTCAAGGGAATGTCAACCCAGGTCCAGCAGAAGTTCGATACTAAAGCATCTGATAACATTAGAAATTTTGATTTTGCTGATGATGTTACTAAAGCAAAAGATAGGGTAGCAGAAAGAATATTTGAAGGCCGTGATAGAGGAGTAGCTAGTTATAATGCTGTAAGAAGAAATCTTGGGTTAACGACTTTTACAACTTTCATTAACTTGACTGGTGGAAACGCTGAGACTGCTGCTGGATTAGAAGAGTTGTATGATGATGTAGAAGATGTGGATTTATGGGTTGGTTTACTTGCAGAAGGCAAGAAAGACGGTGAAATGATGGGAGAAATCATCAACAATATCATTAAAGATCAATTCAGAAATCTGCGTGATGGTGACAGGTTCTATTATGAAAATGATACTCAAGTGTTTTCTCAATTTGAAATAGAATCAATAAAAAGAACCACATTACACGACTTGATTACAAAGAATACAAATATCACCATAATGCAAGAAAATGTGTTTTCTGCGGAAGAGCACAGTAACATAGCTAATGGACCTCAATTGACCGCACTTCATCTAGAAACGGCAATTTACCCTAATCCATCAACAGATGGTTGGGTTACCTTAAAAATGCATGCTGATTTTGATAATGACGTTAATCTTATTATCGTAGACCTACTTGGTAGGGAGATGCATAATGACATTATTAGCCTCAGATCTGGTGATAATTTCCATCGTATCAATCTGACATCAATCAACCTTCAGAGAGGCTACTATGTGGTACTGCTCAAGTCAGGAGAGTATGAGAATACAGTATCATTTCTCGTTGAATAATCGCGATATTTCCACATTCAATTTTATTTTTTATTATTTCTTTTAAGCCTATTTTGCTTAGGCTTTAGTGCTAATTGTCAGCTTGCTATAAGGTTATACATTCCGGTTAATTTTCATGTGTTTTCTACCCCCTAGAAGACACCTACTTTGGCATATCATTTGCATTTCTACTGTACATAACGAACACACTGTACACAAACGAGTAGCGAATTTTACATTTTTAACCGACCTGAATACATGCTAACAATAAATACCATCATAGCAGACAAGCAATTACTGTTCTGCGAAGGATTAAAATCCATTTTAAACCAACACCCAGCTTACCAATTCAATTTTATAGCTGAGGTTGATCAATCCGATCAAGTAACTTCACTCATCAGTACACAGGATGTGGACATTCTGATTTTGGATCTTGACCTTAATGGTATTGACGGGCTTGCACTTATCCCAAGTATTAGGTCTATCTCTTCTGAAGTGAAGATCATAGTACTTACGACATATAGTAACTACAAATTTGTCAAAGAGGCGATGAAAGGTGGTGCAGATGCATACATCCTTAAGTCATCTTCTGTAGCAGAGATGCACTCTGCTATCAACTCAGTGCTTTCTGATAAGACTTATCTAGGTCCTAAAGTAAATATTACTCCTCCGAGTGGTTTCAAAATCAATAGTGAGGCCAAATCAAAATTTGAAGATAGATTTCTTATTAGAAGGAAGCTTACCAAAAGGGAGCACGAAGTACTTAGCCTCATTACTCAAGCTAAGAGTAATAAGGAGATAGCTAAAGAATTATTTATTAGCGACCAGACTGTTGGGGTTCACCGTAAGAATATCATGAAGAAGTTCGGAGTCCGTAACTCGGTCACCTTGCTTAGATATGCATTTGAAAATGACCTAACTAGCTAAAGACAAACTGACATAACTACACACATTTAAGATAACGAGATTTTACAATTTACAAACCGATTTTTACACATGAGAATGGTTACAAACACTTACAAAACACTGCGAAATATTCCAACAATGGCTCTGATGCTAGTGCTAGGATTATTCGCGTCGAACACAGCTATAGGACAGGACTGTCCGATGGTCTGTAACAATTTAATTCAGGTTTCAGTTGATTCTGATTGTTCTGCGACTATTACGCCAGATATGGTGCTAGAAGGCGTAGATATGGAGATAGAGGACATGACTTGTGAATTCCTCATTGTTTTATACGATGAAGATGGAGATGAGTTTGATAGATCCACTTTTGCTGGATCCTCAATAGCTGGATTTACAACCACATTTCCAACAGTTGGGAATCAGTACATTGGCCAAACAATCGAAGTTGGTATATGGGCTGATAGCGATATTAACGGCTTAGTTGATATGGATACTGCCAATAACTGCTGGAGTAATGCTGCAATCGAGGATAAGATACCGAATGCTTTAGTGTGTCCTACAGATGCAGTGGAAATACCTTGTTATGAGGAATTATCAATTGCAGAATTAATGGGTGCTGAGACATCACAAGACTTTTCTGGTTCCGATGTTACCATTACTGGTATGGCAACTACTAATGTTACCGTATCTGTAATAAATACAGCTGATCAATTTGAATTGATCAATACGGTTACGGTAGATTTCACAACTATGGCAGCAGATGCTGATTTGTCTGTGACACTAACATCTCCAGATGGAGCTGATGTGGCAGTAGCACAAATGCCTACTATGGGTTCTGTGATATTCAATGATTTCTTTGGTACTCAAGCTACTGATGCATATCTCAATGGTGATTGGACATTAACAATCACATATTCAGGAGCTGATGCTACAACAGATGTATCAGATGTAGAAGTGACATTCGATTCTCAGTCAGCTTTAAGCATGACATTTGACACTGACAACTGTGAAGATGGAGAGATTGCAATAATAAGTGATGTCACATTTGACTACGATTGTAGAGATGAAACTGAGCCTTACACAATGAGAAGACTCATTACATATGGTTCTGAAGACGGAGCACAATGTATATTGACAATCAACTTCGTTAAGGCTTCTTTGGGTGATATTGAATCACCAGATAATATCACTGTTTCATGTGGAGATGACTCTAATAATGATGGGTTCTTTGATGATATCTTCCTTATATATGATGACAATGATAATGGTATTTTAGAACCATCTGAGACTGGAGTACCAACCATAGATGGCTCACCAATCTTCCCTATGGATCAAGACAATGCATGTAAGTTCAATGTTGCTGTCGCTGATCAGTTATTTGAAACATGTGCATCTAACTTTAAAATAATCAGAACATTCACTGTTTATGATTGGTGTAATGCTGAAGTACTAGAAGTCATACAAACAATAGAGCAAGTAGATGATGTCGCTCCAGTATTAGCTTGTCCAGGTTTACAATCAATAGAGGTAGATAGTGACGCTTCAGGATGTTTTGCTACGTTTACCCTTGATCCACTAGGTGTCAATGGTGATGACGGATTGTCAGTTCTTGACTTTCTATTTGACTGTAGCGACGAGTATGAAGTGATGGCAGTAGGATATAAAGAAGCGAATGAAGATGGTACTGAACCAGATGCTGGTGCTCCATTCGAATTTGATGAAAATATTATTAACAACGGTAACGGAACGTATACACTTGTAGATCTTGAAGGTCCTAGAGTATGGATACAATATATCATTGCAGATGGATGTGGAAACGTAATTACTTTCCCGGTTGCAGATAGTTCAAATCAAACAGCAACTTGCTTCTTAGAGGTAGATATCATTGATACAACTCCTCCAGTTGCTATTTGTGATGAATTCACAGTAGTAGCACTGAGTGAAAGTGGATGGGGTAGAGTATATGCAGAATCACTTGATGATGGATCATATGATTACTGTGGCGATGTTACATTCCAAGTAAGAAGAACAGTTGAATCTGATTGTACAGATCAGACACTTTCAGCTGATGGATTTGATGATCTAGAATTTGATGATTTTATTCAAGTATGTTGTGCTGACCTCGGTACAGAAGTGATGGTAGAATTACTTGTAACAGATGAGGAAGGTAATACTAGCTCTTGTATGGTCACTGTTATTGCTCAAGACAAATCTGATCCAGTAGTCGTATCATGTCCTGGTAATTTTACACTTGACTGTGATGATACATTTGTGCTCAACGATCCCAATGCAAGCGGTCCAACATTGGATGATAACTGTGGATTTGGAAACGTTGTGCCACGAGATACGGATAATAGAGATGATTGTGGGGCAGGAACTGTGACAAGAAGTTGGTTCATGGTAGGAGCTGATGGTACACAGACGTCACTTAATTGTAATCAGACTATCACATTTAACCTTGTGACGATTTCTGAAAGTGACATTGTTTACCCAAGTGACTTAGCTGGATCAAGTGCTGTACAAGGATGTATGCAAGATGCTACTGATCCTTCAGATACTGGATTCCCAACATATAGAGGTGGTGTATTAATCGAAGATGCTCCTGGATGTGGAGATATTGCGGTGACATATAATGATCAAGTATTCTCTGATGTTGCTGATGCTTGTTTCAAGATTCTTAGAACTTGGACAATTATTGACTGGTGCATTTATGATACTACTGATCCGTTTGGAGCTGGATATTATACTGGATTTCAGACGATTATGCTCAATAACGATGATGCACCTGTATTTACAACATGTGGAACTGATGCTACTGAGTACTGTATGCCTGCTGATGTATGTGAGATGACAATCAGTTATAGTGCTGCTGCAAATGACGGATGTACTGGATCAATGATTTCAGAAGCTAGCAGATATACATATGTATTGAGTACTTCTACTGGTACTGTAATCGAGTCAGGGACTGGATTATCTGGATCTACATCATTACCTTATGGATCATACAGAATATCTTGGACAGTGGTTGGAGCTTGTGATATTGCTGAGACATGTAGTTCTACATTCTCTGTAGATGATTGTCTTGCGCCTAATCCATATTGTAAAGGTGGAATCACTACTGTGATTTTGCCAGATGCATTAACTGTAGAGATATGGGCAAGTGATTTGGACTTAGCTAGTACTGACCAATGTGACAACGATGTGACATTTACATTCGAAGATGGTAGTTCTAATATGGAATTTGGATGTGACGATGTCGGAGATAACGAAGTAATAATCGTTGTAACTGATCCATCAGGTAACTCTGACTTCTGTGCTACTACTGTGACAATTCAAGCGAATAATGGAGCATGTGGATCAGCATCAAGAGTTGCTATCGCAGGTAATATTATGACGGAAGCTGCAGAAGGAATTATGGATGTAGAAGTCTCTCTAGAACATATGAGTGACCTATCTATGGATTATGATATGTCTCTAGAAGATGGAAACTATACATTTGATGATATCTTATCTCTTGAAGATTATCACCTTACTGCTGATAAGCAAGGTGACGCTAGGAATGGAGTATCCACATTAGATATTATCTTGATTCAGAGACACTTACTGAATATTGAATCACTTGATTCTGCATATAAGATGATAGCTGCTGACGCAAATAACAGCCAATCAGTAACTGCTGCAGATATGGTTGATATCAGAAAGCTTGTCCTAGAGATTTATGATGAATTCCCAAGTAATAAGAGCTGGAGATTCGTAGACTCAGCAGAGCAATACGCAGATATCAACAACCCTTGGCCACTACAGGAAGACATCCTAATTAGCAACCTATTAGCTGATGAGATGGCAGTTAACTGGACTGGTATCAAAGTTGGAGATGTTAACGGATCAGCGACACTTAATTTGGCAACTGGTAATACATCAGAGACTAGAGGTAGTGGAGCGATGAATCTATCTGTAGAGATGGATGATGCAGGCAATTATATTATCTCAACTATTGAGGCAATTGATCTTACAGGATTCCAGATGGAATTAAACATGACTGATGTACAGTCTGTGTCATCTGATATTCTAAATCTAAGAGCTGAGCACTATTCAATCGATCAGCAAGGGCTAGGTATCAGTTATTCTCAATTGAATACTGAGATGATTCCTGCAGGTGCAGTACTGTTAACAATTAATGCAGATACTGATAGTGCAATCACATTAGGAGAGAGCATTTCTGCTGAAGCATATAATGGAGACCTTGAAATATTAGCTATCACATTAAATGCTGTTACTACTGCTGAGGTATCTGGGTTGACACTTCACCAGAACGTACCTAATCCATTTGCTGAGAGTACACAGATTGCATTTGACTTGCCTAAGGCAGGAAGTGCAACCCTAGAAATCATGGATATTAATGGTAGAGTGATGTACAGCATTACACAGCAATTAAGCGCTGGTAGAAATACACAAACAATAGACGCAAACCTCCTACCTACAGGTGGTCTAGTTTACTATAGACTTAACTTCGAAGGAGATGTACAGACTAAGAAAATGATCTTGCTTGACTAGTGGGATTAAGGACATAGCGTAAAAAAGGACAAAAAAGCACCTTCCACAACTTTTAATAGTTTGTGAGGGTGCTTTTTTCATACTATAAACGTTATCTTTATATGACAAACTCCCCCAATGAGGGCAGGTTATTTACATAATCTGCTTGTCAAACCATTAGCGAAAATATTATATTAGGAATATTTTATATATTACCTTTGTCATTTATTAAACATTACTGTTTATAAACTATGAAGCATACAATTACTCTTGTATTATTCTTATTGATGGGTTTCGGAGCAAGTGCTCAGTTACAAATCAATTTTGAATCGGTCGACACGATGCCTGAACAAGGGGCACCAGTTTCTGTAGATGTCACTGTTGCTGATTTTGTCGATATTGTCAACCTACAGTTTTGGGTCTATTGGGATTCTACTGTTTTGGAATTTGATACAATTACCAATCTCAACCAAGACATCGGTATGAATCTAGATGGATTTAACTATCCTGGCAATATGATTATCGAGAATGGACAACCAGCTATCTATCAAGATGGTAAGATTGGAGTTTCATGGCAAGATGCAATTAATACTCAAACTCTCGATGATGGAGATACACTATTCTCAATTTTATTGAATACTGTTGGTTGTTCATCTACAGATATGACTATTGGTGATAATCCGCCATTTGCTGAAATAGAAGTCTATCAAAATTTTGACTTTTCACCTAATGGAAATATTGGAGCAGTTTCAGATGGCTTTGCCTTCTTAGGGTGTCCTGATGATCCAGTCGAACCAGAATGTGATATTACTCTGACACTCTCGCATGAGCAAGGGGTCATCAATGAGGAGGTCTGTGTCTTTATGACTGTGGCTGACTTCAATGGAGTTGAAAGCTTTCAGGGGGGAATATTTTATGATGAAACAATCCTTGAATGGACAGGATTTGACTTTATGATAGGTGGTGACTTCCAAGGTGTATCTAACTCCGCTGATGGAGAGTTGAGTTTTATCTGGGTCAATGATAATACTGATCTTGATGACGGGACAGAAGTACTCAAGTTAACATTTGATGCAATAGGAGCAATTGGAGATGTTTCTGATCTGACTTTCGGAAATGCTTCAGCTACAACGCTAGAGGTGTTATCTTCAGA
>CALISO010000038.1 GCA_938041445.1 uncultured Saprospiraceae bacterium | reverse complement strand
GAGATATACTCATCGGGTATCAACATCTCTACATCGGTCTCTATCTCTACATCACGTACAAAGAGATGCTTCTCTGTCATCTCCTCTTCGAAGAGTTCTTTGTATTCATTCTCCTTGAGTTCGAATACTGCTTCCTCTAAGATTTTTTGATAAGTCTCATAGCCGATATCTGCTATGAATCCACTCTGCTCTCCTCCAAGCAAGTTACCTGCTCCTCTGATATCTAGATCCTTCATCGCGATATGGAATCCACTTCCAAGGTCAGAGAATTCTTCTAGTGTCTGCAGTCGTTTCCTTGCTTCTCGGGTCAGTGTTGAGAGAGGTGGAGCAAAGAGATAGCAAAATGCCTTACGATTGGACCGCCCTACTCTACCTCTGAGTTGGTGGAGGTCACTCATCCCAAAGTGGTGTGCATTATTAATGATGATCGTATTTGCATTAGCGATATCTAGTCCTGTCTCGATGATATTCGTACAGATGAGCACATCAAATTCTCCATTGATAAATGCCATCAACGTTGACTCTAGTTTCTTTGGATCCATTTGGCCATGAGCCATCGCAATATCCAAGTCTGGACATAACTTGGTGACCATCGCGGCGATATCTGGTAATGACTTCACTCGATTATGAACGAAGAATACTTGTCCTCCACGGTTAGTCTCATAGTAGATAGACTCCTTGATCAAGGTATCGTTAAATATCCTTCTTTCGGTATGGATAGGTTGTCGATTAGGCGGTGGAGTCTTGATGATTGAAAGATCACGTGCTGCCATCAGAGAAAACTGAAGTGTCCTTGGTATCGGTGTTGCTGTCAGTGTCAACGTATCTACATTGACTGCAAATTGTCTCAATTTCTCCTTTGCTGCAACGCCAAATTTTTGCTCTTCATCGATGACAAGTAGACCTAGATCTTTAAACTTAACAGCCTTGCCCAAGATAGCATGCGTACCGATTAGCAGATCGATCTTTCCTTCTGCAAGTCGCTCAAGTATTTCTTTTTTCTCCTTGCTCGATCGGAAGCGATTGATATAATCTACGGTCACACCAAAGTCCTTGAATCTGGCATCGAATGTCTTAAAATGCTGGAGAGCCAAAATGGTGGTTGGCACTAATATCCCGACCTGCTTTCCATCCACTATCGCCTTGAATGCCGCCCTTACTGCGATCTCTGTCTTACCAAATCCAACATCACCACAGATGAGTCTATCCATCGGATATTCCTTCATCATATCTTCCTTGACAGCTTGAGTTGCCTCATATTGATCGGGAGTATCTTCAAAGAAAAAGGATGCTTCTAATTCATTTTGCATGTAGCCGTCAGGTGGAAACGCATGTCCCTTTGATGCCTTCCGTTTAGCATAGAGCTTGATTAATTCTTTAGCGATATCCTTGACCTTTTTCTTGGTCTTATTCTTGAGCTTTTTCCATGTATCACCACCTATCTTACTCACTCGTGGAGGTGTGCCTTCCTTTCCTACATACTTGGATATCTTATGTAGCGAATTGATACTCACATACAAGATGTCATTGTTTAGATAGATGAGTCTTACAGATTCTTGGATATGCCCATTGATATTAATCTTTTCCAACCCAGAGTATTTGCCGATACCGTGATCGATGTGAGTCACATAGTCACCTGGTTGCAATTCTCTGAGCATCTTGAGATTGATCGCTTGCTCTCGAGTGAATCCTTTGCGTAAGCGATACCGATGAAATCTCTCAAATATCTGATGATCTGTATAGACAGCAACTCCCCACTCTTCATCAACGAATCCAGCATGGACACTTTGCTTGATTGGGTGGATATCAACCTTTGCTTCCAAGTCTTCAAAGATATTGTAGAACCGTTCGATCTGCCTGACATTATCAGTGAATAGGAAGGTCTCGATATTATTTGATTCCTTCTCTTCTAAGTCTTCGATTAGGAGTTTAAAATTCTTGTTGAAGACTGGTTGCGGCTTCCCATCAAATTCAATCTTGGTATCAAACTCAGTAAATCTTTCATCAGTCTTAAGAAAGATGAGTGTATAAGGTTCTAGTTGATTAACTATCTGATCAGGGGCAATAAATGACCGTTCCTTGAGTAGTTCTGGTTGCTCTGATTTAGCAAGACTCTCGGTAAAGTCATCCGCCTTAACTAAGCAGTCATTAATATTGTCTATCAATAGACTCAAATCCTTGATCCATACCACTGACTGGTCAGGAAAGGTCTCGAAGACAGAGATTTTATGACTTTCATCAAACTGACTATTGACATCCGGAATGATATTTACCAACTGAATATCTCTGATAGACAGCTGAGTGCTCGGGTCAAAAGTCCTGATACTCTCCACTTCTTCATCGAATAGGTCGACTCTATAAGGCCACTCATTTCCGTAAGAGAAGATATCGATAATCCCTCCTCTGATACTGAATTGACCCGGTTCGTAGACAAAATCTACCCTTTCAAAATCATACTCAACCAACAATTCTATTACAGTATCCACATCTAGATCTTCACCTTTCCGAATGCCGATTTTTTGTTTCTCTAAGTGTATGGGTGCAACGACTTTCTCAAACAATGCTTCAGGATAGGTGACAAGGATCTCCTTGGTATTGTGCAAGGAGGTCATCTTGTTCATCGCCTCCGTACGAATGAGGACATTATTATTATTGATCACCTCGAAGTGTCGAGGTTGCTTGAATGAATCGGGAAAAAACAAGACACTACCGTCAGCAGTAAGAGTATCCAGCGTATTCATATAGTAAGCTGCTTGCTCTTTATCCTCGGCAATGATGATTTGCTGACGATCAACATCATTGTGTAATATCGCTGATAAGAAGGCATCTTGACACCCTCGAGTCCCATTTACGAGGATACGTTGAGTACTATCATCGGTGATAGCTGACTTGAATTGTATATACTTATCTTGGCTTCGGATGCGATCGCTGAGCCGAAGACTATTCTTGAGGAAGAGTTCGTCGTTGATATTACGTTTGACTGCTAGACCCAATCAAATGCGTAAACTAACGATGTGAATAGGAATGGTAATCCTAACCAAAACCACTCAGGTATGAATATCAATAGTGCTACAGTGAAGGCCAACGAAAGAAGAAAATACATCCAGTACTTTCCTGTAGATTTTGTCTTTGTGCTCATTTATCGTCTATTTTTGCTTGTGTAAAGCTTGCGCAAATGTACTAAAAAACAAACTCAAAAGGCAGATACAATGTTCAGTAAATTATCTGCATAATTTCAATATGATACTACCCACTAGAACATATCCAGCCAAGGTCATCTTATTCGGAGAGTACACTGTATTACTTGGCGGAGATATCCTTGCTGTCCCATACTCAGATTATGCAGCACTATGGGTGAAATCCAGCGCTGAGATTGACCAACGGTTATTGGACTATGTTGACCATCTTTCGGCAAATCCCATTAAAAATCTATCACTGTCAAAGTTGGCTGATTTACAAGAGTTAATTGTACAAGGAACATTTCTTAGTAGCAGTATTAAAGTCGGAGCTGGATTGGGCTCGAGCGGAAGTGTTGTAGCTGCAATCTATGACGTGTGTAAGGCAAGTGACGATTTGCCCACAGAGGCATTACTGCAGACTTTTATCAAAATGGAATCCTTCTTTCACGGCAGCAGTTCTGGAATTGACCCACTAGTCAGCTTTACACAATCTGGAGTGCACAAGTCAGGTAGTGATGTGCTTTTAGTTTCCGATCTAACGTTACCGACCTTTACACTATATGATAGTGGCATTTCTCGCAATACTCAACAACTTGTCGCAAGATTTAAACAGCGATTATTATCTGACTTACACTATGCTGCAGATATCGGAACCATCAAAGACATCAATCATAAGATCATCAGTGCTGTGCTAAGTGACACATTAGATGTGACCATCTTGGAGCGACTAAGCATATTGCAATATGACGTGATGGATGATCTGATTCCTACTTCGGTCAAAGAAGAATGGAAGGAAGATGAACAGCATATCTGGAAAATCTGCGGTGCTGGTGGTGGTGGATATTTTATGAAATTTCAATAGAGCTATAGTTGCGATTGATTTAACGCCTCTACTTAAAAGTTTATACTGATTTTATCAATATTACCGATTTCCAAATTGGCTTACACTTACCAGGTACCATCATCTTGTTTTTCACCCTGAACACAACCTGAAGAAGGAAAAACCAAAGTGTAGTATTCTTTATCGTTTATTGACTAAGATAATGGATTGCTACTATTAATTAGATGCGACCAACCGCTTTACAGATTATATGTTCATTAGTGATAATTCTATATCCAATATAGAAACTACTCACTAAACTGCGCCTCCACCTTCAAGCTGTAATCACCATTATTGAAATCATCAAATGCTAAATTACCTTGTATAAACCATGTGCCATCTGATTGCTTTTCCCCTTGAAGACACCCTGATGAAGGTCTCACAAACTCAATTGCTGGACAAAAGCAATATGCGATATATTGCACATCAAGCCCATTCAGCATTTCATCATCTACGGAGAAACTATCGGTGGCATTATCTAATTCAAAAACAAGGAAAATTGACAACTCGTCATCTGCAATCTCAGGAGCTCCCTGTGTACTATTGATCAACTGGAAAACTGTTTTATCACCTTGAGTTACCCCTTGGCCATTTCCGATATCTACCTTGGAGTCTAACAGGATATTATAAGAACACTCCCAGTTATCTCTACATTGATTAGTAATCAAGTCATCTTCGTCTCCGTCTTCTATACAAGTAAATTCACAGTCATCGCATCTAGGAATAACTGGATCCTCGTTTTTAGAACAAGATTGTAGTAACAATAGTGGCACTACGGAGATTATAAATATCTTTTTCATAATTTAGAATGTTTGATTGTTTGACATACTTGTCTAATATAGATATATGCTATTAATGGCCCAAATGCTGCTCTAATCACCATATATTTAGAGGTAAAACAAATACTAAATCAGTCAATTATAACAATCGACATACAAAATGTGCTAATTCGATAGTCAATGTTAGTAAAACTATCGTTTTCAATAAACAAACTATCAAAATGGTGTTTATATAATTATCTTAGTAGCTGTAAGCTATATTTTTTTTATTAAAAATCTAACT
>CALISO010000037.1 GCA_938041445.1 uncultured Saprospiraceae bacterium | reverse complement strand
ATGGATGTTTGGAGGAATGAATGCAGATACAGGTATCTGTGAATTAGATCCAGATGCAACATATGCAGTGTCATTTGATTTACCAAATGAAGCAGGAGACTTACCAGGTGATCCGTATTTAGAATTTGACTTCACAGAAGGCGAAGCAGATGCAGGATGTGCAGAAGGCGAGTCAGATGATGTAGATCCAGGAACAGGAACTTCAGATGATTGTTACAATCCAGGCGATGATGATGGAGATGGAGATGATGATATCGATGCAGGTATTACGCCACCATGTGAGAGCATAGGAGGAGAAGTCTTTATAGATGAGAATAATAATGGCTGTCAAGACGCTGATGAGACTATGATGGTCGAAGGTGTAGAAGTGACAATCTGGACATGTGATCCGATAACTGGCGAGCCTACAACACCAGTAGGGACAGCGACAACAGGAGCAGATGGAATGTGGATGTTTGGCTCGATGGACCCAGAGACAGGAGTCTGTCAGTTGGATCCAGAAGCAACATATACAGTAAGCTTTGATCTACCGAATGCAGTTGGAGATATAGCTGGTGATCCATATGTCGGTTATGACTTTAGTACTGAGGAAGCAGATGCGACTTGTGCTGATGGAGAGTCTGATGATGTGGATTCTGATAGTGGAGTTGCAGAAGATTGCTATGATCCAAATGACGACGATGGAAATGACGGCGATGATGACAACAACATTGATGCAGGTATTAGTCCATGTGAAAGCATCGGAGGAGAGGTCTTCATTGATATGAATAACAATGGATGTCAGGATGCTGGAGAGACAATGTCTGCACCAGGAATCGAAGTAACAATCTGGACATGTGATCCGATCACAGGTACACCAGTAGAAGCTGTAGGAACAGCAACAACTGGGGCAGATGGATCATGGGACTTCTCAGGAGCAAACCCAGATACAGGCGACTGTTTACTAGATCCAGATCAGACTTATACAGTAAGTTTTGATTTACCAAACGGACCAGGCGAAGCATACGAAGGCTACATGTTTAGTAGTGATGATATGACAGCTTGTGCAAATAGCGACGATGCAGATGATGTAGATCCTGCAACAGGAATATCAGATTGTTATGATCCAAGTGGTGATGATGACGATGAAGATATCGACGCAGGAATCTTCCCATGTCAGATGCTAGGAGGTACTGTATTTTACGATATGAATCAGAATGGATGTCAGGATGCAGATGAAACAGCAGTGATTCATCCAGTAGGAGTGAGTCTATATGAATGTGGACAAGATCCAGCAGTAGATGTTCCATTAGCAAGTACAACGACGATCAATGGTCAATACAACTTCGGAATGGGAAGTCCAAATGAAGATGCAGATATCTGTCTTGAAGAGCAGCTTTCCTACTTTGTTGTATTTGATATTCCAGATAGTCCAGGCGACGATCTAGAGGATTATGTCTTCACAAATGGAGAAGAAGAATGTGCTGCTCCATCTGATGCAGATGATGTAGATCCTAACACTGGTGAGTCAGAATGTTATGGTCCTGGTGATAGTGACGGAGATGACGATGATGATATAGACGCTGGAATCTATGGTTGTGAAAATCTAGAAGGTGTAGTGTTCTATGATAATGATAACAATGGTTGTCAAGAAGGGAGTGAAAGTGTCGTAACTATACCAGTGTCTGTGACACTTTATGAGTGTGGACAGACACCGGGAGTAGACGATCCAGTAGCGTCTACAATGACGATTGATGGAGAATACGAATTTGGACTAGATTCAGAAAATGATGATGCTCAAGTTTGTCTGGAGCCAATCAAGACATACTTCGTAGTCTTTGATCTACCAAATGATACAGAATCAGACCCATTAAGTGGATTTGAGTTTTCAACTAACTCTGAGTCATGTGCACTTCCAGGCATCGATGATGATGTAGATCCATCAAACGGTCAGTCAGAATGTTACAACCCAGATGGTGAAGATGGCGATGACGGAGATGGCGATGAACATGTCGATGCAGGAATCTTCCCATGTCAAGAGATTGCAGGAGACGTATTCTTTGATATCGATAACAATGGATGTCAAGAAACTGGCGAGAACTTTATAGAAGAAGCAGTAACAGTTAACTTGTTTGAATGTGGACAAGACCCTGCAGTTGATGCACCGCTAGCAACTACAAGTACATCAGGAGGAATGTATGAATTTGGTGAGGATGCAGATGATCCAGCAGCACAGATATGTTTAGAGCCAGGAACACAGTACTTTGTACAGTTTGACTTACCAAACGGTCCTGGAGAAGCACTTCAAGCGTATGGAATGTCAACGAATTCAAACTTCTGTATCGGAGAAGGAACGACAGATGATGTAGATCATACAACTGGCGAATCAGAATGTTACGATCCAGACAACCAAGATGGAGTAGATGGCGACGATGATGAGCACATTGATTTAGGAATCTTTGAATGTGAGGCAATCGGCGGAGAAGTCTTCTATGATATGAACAACAATGGTTGTCAAGATGAAGGAGAAACTGCAGTAGCAGAACCTGTAGGAGTTACTTTATACGAGTGTGACGCAGGAGTACCTGGAGGAGGAACACCAATAGCAAGTACAACTACAATAGATGGCGCATATGAGTTCGGACAGTTCTCTCCTAACGAAGGAGGTATGGTCTGTCTAGAGCCAGCGAAAGAATACTACGTCGTATTTGATGTGCCGAATGGTGAAGGAGAATCATTAGAAAACTGGAATCTGTCAAGTCATGAAGATGAATGTGCAGGACCAGATTCAACAGATGATGTCGATCCAGTGACCGGACAATCGGGATGTTATGATCCAGAGGATGAAGGAGACGATGGCGACAATGATGATGACAATGCGGATGGAAATGCCGACAACCACATCAATGCAGGTATCTATCCATGTGGAGAAGTAGGCGGAGCAGTCTTTATTGATAACAATAACAATGGATGTCAAGATGAAGATGATTCGTTAGCGACAGATCCAGTTAATGTGACATTATACCAATGTGATGACGATGATATGCCAGCAGGAGGTACGCCGATTGCCAGTACAACTACAGAAGATGGCCTATACGAATTTGGACCTGAGTCAACAAATACAGGAGCAGAAGTTTGTTTGGATCCATACTATACTTACTATGTTCAGTTTGATGTACCAAATGCAGCAGATACTGATCCACTCCAAGCTTACCATCCTTCAACAGGAGAAGAAGAGTGTGGAGATTCAATGGATGCAGATGATGTAGATCCAACAACGCTAGAGTCAACATGTTATGATCCAGAAGACGATGGAGATGGAGATGATGACATTGATCTTGGTTTAGCACCATGTCAAACACTGTCAGGAGAAATCTTCTTGGATGCAAATGCAGACGGTTGTCAAGATGACAATGAAGGGTTAGTGATGGAAGATGTGACAGTTACAATATTTGAGTGTAATGCTGGAGCACCAGGTGGAGGAATACCATTGGCATCAACAACAGTCAATGATGGAATGTATGAGTTTGGTCCTGATTCTACAGATGAAGGAGCAGATGTGTGTCTAGAGATTGGAAAGACTTACTATGTTGAATTTAACTTTGACAATAGTATAGGTTCACCACTCGAAGGCTTTGACTTCTCAGTAGCAGAAGGAACTTGTGCAGTAGCAGGCGATTCAGATGATATCGATCCAAGCAATGGTCAGTCAGATTGTTACAATCCAGAAGATGGAGATGCCGATGATGGTGACGATGACAATCATGTAGATGCAGGGATTAATCCTTGTGAAGAAATTCAGGGCGAAGTCTTTATTGATCTGAATAATAATGGCTGTCAAGATGATGGCGAAACATTATCTCAAGATCCAGTGAATGTCAGTATCTACGAATGTGGACAAGATCCAACAACGGAAAGTCCAGTAGCGAGTACACAGACAGTAGATGGAGCATATGAATTTGGCCCTAACTCTACTAACCCAGGAGGGATGGTATGCTTAGACCCAGTAAAAGAGTACTTTATTGTATTTGACATACCAAAAACACCAGGAAGTCCTTTAGAATTCTATGAATTCTCTAGCAATGATTCTGAGGAATGTGCAAATGCAAGCGATGCAGACGATATTGATCCAACTACTGGCCAGTCTGAATGTTTTGACCCAGAGAATACAGATCCTACTGATGGAGATGATGATGAACATGTAAGTGCAGGAATCTATCCATGTCAAACAATCGCAGGAGAGATTTTCTTAGATGAAGACAACAGTGGCTGTCAAGACAACGGAGAAGGATTGGTCATGGAGGAAGTAAGTATTACCTTATTCGAATGTAGTGCAGGTGTGCCAGGAGGAGGAACTCCAGTAACGAGTACGACGACGACAAATGGTGAATACAGCTTCGGACCAGAGTCAACGAATCCAGATGCAGATATCTGTCTAGATCCAGCGAAGCAATACTATGTAGTCTTTGACTTTGATGATAGTGCAGGAGCACCATTACAAGGACATCAGTTCTCAAGTACTGAAGGTGCTTGTGCAAATGCAGCAGATGGAGATGACATCGATATGGACTCAGGACAATCAGGGTGTTACAATCCGAACGATGATGATGGAGATGATGGTGACGATGACAACCACATTGATGCAGGTATCAATCCATGTCAAGAGTTAGGAGGAACAGTATTCTATGATCTGAATGCTAACGGATGTCAAGACAACGGAGAGACAGCAGTTACAGAAGAAGTAACAGTAACGTTATTTGCATGTAATGACGGGGAAGCAAGCGGAGGAACTCCATTAGCTACAACGACAACAATAGATGGAGAGTACGAGTTTGGTGAAGACTCACCAAATGCAGGAGGACAGATCTGCTTAGAAGCTGGACAGCAATACTATGTACAGTTTGATATTACCAGTAATCCAGAATTAGACAATTATGTCTTTACAAGAGACGAAGGAGAGAGTTGTTCTGGAACAGACAGTTCAGATGATGTAGATTCAGGAAGTGGTACATCAGAGTGTTATGACCCTGATGATGTTGATGGCGATGATGGAGACGATGACTCACATGTTGATCTAGGAATCGTACCATTAGCTTCACTTGGAGACTTAGTATGGCATGACCTTGATGGTGATGGACAGCAAGATCCAGGAGAGCCAGGTATAGAAGGTGTCAATGTACAATTGTATGATGCTGATGGTAATCTTGTAGCTATTGCAATTACTGATGCTGATGGTAACTATCTATTTGAAGATCTTTACCCAGGTGACTACTATGTACAGTTTGTTACACCGAATGGTATGGAATTGACTTTCGCTAATACTGGAAGTAATGATGGTTCTGATAGTGATGTAGATGGCACCAACGGTCCAGGTACAACTCAAACGACGACACTATCGTCTGGCGAGAATGACTTGACGTGGGACGCTGGATTCTACACATGTATACCATTAGGACAACTTGTATGGTACGATATCGATGGTAATGATGTGTATGATTCTCAAGAGAATGGTGTCAATGGAGTATTAGTTGAAGTCTATAGAGACAACAATGGCACATTCGAATTGTGGGATACGCAGTATTCAGGACATGAACCAGGTTCAGCATCTAATGATGGATATTGGAAGATGTGTGTACCTCCAGGTACTTACTATGTACAGTACATTGTACCTCCATTTGGATTGGCACTAGTGATGGATAACATTGGTAACGATGATACAATTGACAGTGATGTGACTCTATCTAATGGTCCTGGTACAACTGATGCATTCACAGTACTGAGTGGAGAAGAGAAGTGTGACATAGGAGCTGGATACGAACCAATGGCAACATTAGGTGATAGAGTATGGTATGATTCTAACGGTAACGGTATGGCTGATAATGGTGAGCAAGGAATTGAAGATGTCAACGTAACTGTATATACAGAAGAAGGTATTGTTGTAGACAATACGACTACTGATGTACATGGAGAATATCACGTTGACCTACTTCAAGAGAGAGGTTACTACCTTGAATTTACTCCACCATCAGGATATGTACCTACAGTAGCCAATGTATCTAGTGAGGAAATGGATAGTGATGTAGATCACACATTCGGTCTCAATACGACTACAGTATACTATATGCGATCAGGAGAGCACACACCGAATATTGACGCAGGATTTGTAGTAAGTGCGATACTATCCAATCTATGGTTAGGAATATCAGCAGATAGAATTGACAACCAAAATCAAATCGATTGGACTATTGTCAATGATGTAGAGGTCGATTATTATACACTTCAGGTAAGAGTAAATGGAGAATTCAAAGATCTGGGTTCGAAATTCTCTGAGAAGGTATCAGATCAATATACATATCATATGATTGATAATAACGCGACTGCGGCTGGGACATACTTCTACCGAATCGCAGCTACGAAGTCAAATGGTAGTGTAAGCTATAGTGAGATAGTTTCCGTTGAAGTAGAAGCTAATGAAATTGACAATGATGTGAAGGTTTATCCTAACCCAGCTTCAGATGCAATTACAGTATCAATTTCCAATGAAGTACCTAATACGAAAGCTTTACTTTCAATTAGAGATATCAACGGAAGAGCTATATTGAGTAATCTATTGTTAGATGCTAATTTGGGTATAGGAGAATACTATTTCCCAATTAATATAGATGAGATTCCAGGTGGTGTCTATTCTGTAGAAGTAACATTAGATAATATTACGACTAGTAAGAAGATTGTAGTAATTGATTAGAACGACTAATCTAGACTACTAAAAAATACTAAGATGGACTCTTCAGCAATGAAGAGTCCATCTTTTATTTAGTAACTAAATCAATCCAAACTCAAGTAGTTGAATGCGGGACGAAACCTGCCATTTTTAAGTTAGAATTGTATCATACGCAGATTTTACGTAACTTTCACTAATCATTTTTATAAATAGGGATATAGAAACTTCCACTTCTTGGTTCCTTACTCATATTTAATCGTATTGTGATGAAACAAGTAGAGCATTTCATAATTCCATTTCTGATACTTATTTGCTATAGCACAAATTCATTATTGGCACAAAATAGAACTTGTGGTAGTGATGTATATCATACCCAATTAATGCAAAATGAGAGGTATGCCGAGCAATTTATTAGACAGAGAAAGGCAATAAAGAAAAAGGTAGCAGAATCAACTAGATCTCTGACCTGTACCGATATTGTTTCTATTCCTGTAGCCGTACACTTTAATGGTGGCATTAATGATGATGATATGCAATGCCTCATAGATGTGTGTCTAGCACAAATAGATGTGATGAATGAAGATTTTGCCGCAACCAATGCAGATATTTCCTACTATGACGACCTCGTAGCTGATTGTCCAGCAACATATCCGGCGAGTGCTCTCAATGATGGGGCTTGTATAGAATTTTGTATGGCTCAGTATGATCACCCCGCTAGTAGTGGCATTACAGATGGGGATTATGCAATTACCGTTGGAGAGCATAGTTGGCCAAATGCCGGGACTGACTGGTCAGGGTATATGAACATCTTCGTAGAAGATAATACTGGTGGGTTAGGAGTTGCGCCACTATATGGTGCAAACGATCCCGATGGTAATGGATTTCAAGTAGATGCGATTGCCTTTGGTGGTCCAGGTGTAAGTTGTACTTCTGGTATTGTTATTAACAGTAGTGGTGTTTATAATCTTGGCAGAACTGCCACACATGAGGCTGGACACTACTTTGGACTAAGTCATATTTTCGCAGGATGTAGCGATGGAGATGATATGCCTGATACACCTAATCAAAGTCAACCAAATTATGGTACTCCCGATGTCGACCTTTCGACTTGTCTCTCAGATGCAGAAAATACGTGTAGCACCGAAGATTACTTTTTCAACTATATGGATTATGTGAATGATGCCTCCATGATTATGTTTACCACTGATCAAGCGACGGAAATGTTTGCAACAGCAGACCAAGATCAGTGGAACACGACTAATTGTGACGTGGTTACTCCAGTAGCATCATTCACACCTACAGGCAATCAGTCGATTTGTCCCGGATCAGAATTTACATTTAGTGACACATCTCTGAATGGTCCTACCAGTTGGACATGGACTATTACAGGTCCCAATGTGACGGTAATTGACGATACTGGTGATGAGTTAAAAGTGATCTTTAACCAGTCTGGTTCATATACTGTGACGATGACTGCAACTAATGGAGGTGGCTCAGATACTTTTTCTGATACCGCTATATATACAGTCCTTGCTGCTAGTGACCCAGTATGTGATGTTTGTGACTATGAATTAGTCATGTGGGATAGACGCGAAGACACTTGGTCCAACGGCCAGAGCCTTGATGTCAGTATCAACGGAGTTATTACCAATTATACAGGACCTGCAGACAACAATCTTAGTGAAACTGTAGTCTTAAGTCTAACGACTAATGACCTACTAGAGGTGACTGTAAATACCGGAAGTCAAGGTATCGATCAAATGAGTTATAGAGTATTTGACGAAGATGGATATGTTGTGATGGGAGCTGGTGACACATTTGGTATTGGGCCTGGTAATGCTCAGAGTGGCAATGCGCCTACATTAGATTCTGTCGTAGATGGAGATATCCAGACGGCTACTGTTGATTGTAGTGATATAGGCGAATGTCAAGATTATACTCTCTCTCTTACTTTAGACAATTTTCCAGGAGAGACTGCTTGGCAGATTCTTGATGATCAAGGTGACTACGTTTATCAATCATTAGGATATATTGGCCAATCTGGTACTGTAACAGAGAATTTTTGTCTTCCATCCGGATGCTATGATCTTTACTTTATTGACTATTGGGGAGATGGAATTTGCTGTAATGAAGGTATGGGGTCGTATTCTTTAACAAGGGACTCTGATAATCTCGAAGTTGCAGAAGGTGGAGAATTTTTAGGTTCTGAAACAACTAACTTCTGTGTCGAAGACGAGTGTCCAGAAGATTTAGTTACAGATGCTTCACTTGTCACAGGAGATTACGTAGCTGATAATAATCTCACATCGAGCGGGGTAGTGGTGTCAGGTGAGACTGTCAACTTGTACGGTGGTAATACGATATGCCTAGAAGCTGGATTTGAGACACCAGCTGATGCAGAATTTCTCGCCGAGAACCAAGATTGTCAATCATACAATAGTCAAGGTAATAGTGCTACTTCTGATACTACTACTATGAGATTAGAGAGTAATGTTGATCAAGTCCAAATCTACCAAGGCGATCTATTAATCTATGATTCCAGAAATGATGTAAATGCCTTTTATTACACAGATGGTACTTGGATTATCTATCCGCCAACAATCAAAGAGTTAAAGAGTGTAACCATCCTTATCACTGATCAAGATGGTGTCACTCGAGTTGATTAAAACAACGAAAAGGTAGGCGTCTAGTATGCGTTCTACACCTTACCCTTTAGATACTCCGCTGTAGGACTTTTCTTCACCTTGAGTATGCCTTTAGGAGGGCCTTGATAGAGTAGGTGTCCTCCATTTTTACCACCTTCAGGACCCAGCTCTACTAGCCAATCAGCACACTTGATAACATCGATATTATGTTCTACTACAAGGACAGAATGACCTTTTTCCACAAGGGCATTGAGAGCTGTCAATAATTTCTGGACATCATGAAAGTGAAGACCAGTTGTCGGCTCGTCAAAGATGAAAAAGATATGATCACGATTATTAGACTTGGATAGAAATGAGGCGAGTTTGACCCTTTGTGCCTCTCCACCTGACAATGTAGAAGAAGATTGTCCAAGTGCCACATATCCCATACCTACATCTTGTAGTGGCTTGAGTTTGTTGTATACATCTTTCCTTGATTCAAAAAACACAAGAGCCTCATCTACCGTCATTGTAAGGACATCGTAGATATTTTTATCCTTGTAGGTGACATCAAGGACTTCTTCCTTGAACTTTTTTCCCTTACAATCTTCGCAGACAAGTTGGACATCTGCGAGGAACTGCATTTCTACAGTTGTGTACCCATCACCTAGACAATTTTCACATCGTCCACCGTCTGTATTAAAAGAGAAGTGATTAGGTTTGAATCCTTTGATTTTAGCTGATTGTTGAGAGCAATATAACTTTCTGATTGAGTCATATGCCTTGATATAGGTGACAGGGTTAGATCTTGAAGACCTTCCAATTGGCGACTGATTGATATATTCAAGCGAGGTAACACTTCTCGTATCACCCTCTAGAGCATTGTATTTACCTTGAGCCTGAGTAACACTTTGGTCGATAGCCGAACAGAGAGCAGGGTAGAGGACATCTCTTACAAGAGTTGATTTACCTGATCCAGATACACCTGCAACCACTGTCAAGATATTAAGTGGTATAGTGACATCTATATCTTTAAGATTGTTCTGTCTAGCACCTTGTATCTCGATAGATCGAGTAAATGTTCTGACTTTTTCAGGAGTAGGTATTTCCATTTTACCAGTCATATATTGAGCAGTTAGACTTGTCTTGACTGTTTTACTTTTCAGAAAATCCTTGTACTTACCAGCAAAGATAATTTCACCACCAAGAGTGCCAGCTTCTGGACCTACGTCGATGACATAGTCAGCGGCCTTAATGACTTCTTCTTCGTGCTCAACGACGATGACAGTATTATTCAAGTCTCTGAGATTTTTCAATACTCTGACAAGATTAGTCGTATCCTTTGGGTGAAGACCGATACTAGGCTCATCCAATATGTAGAGTGAGTTGGTCAAGTTACTACCCAGTGTTCTGGTGAGATTGATGCGTTGTGTCTCACCTCCACTCAAGCTAGATGATACCCTATTGATTGTTAAGTAGGGCAGACCGACTGAAATCATAGTGCCCAGTCTATTTTCAATCTCAATCAATATCCGACTGCCGATTGCTCTTTCATGTTTTGACAACTTTACTTGCTTAAACCAATCATACAGCTCGTCAATTGGCATATCTATTAGATCTGCTATAGTAGTATTGTCGATTTTGACATAGAGAGCATCAGGCCTGAGTCGACTACCCTTGCATGTGTGGCAGGTGGTCCTTCCTCTGAATCGAGCAAGCATTACCCGGTTTTGGATTTTATATGTTTGCTTTTCTAGCTCAGAGAAATATGTGTAGATTCCGTCAAAAAGGTCGTTACCATTCCACATCAGATCATATTGCTCAGGTGTCAAGTCTTTAACAGGTCTATGGATTGGGATGCCACTTTGATCAGCTGCCTTGATGAGTTGTTGTCGATACCAAGATGACTTCTCCCCATTCCAGCAGACAATAGCTCTGTCATAGATTGACAGTTCATCATTTGGGATCACTTTATTATGATCGATACCTAGTACCTTGCCATATCCTTCGCAAGTTGGACATGCTCCATGAGGATTATTATAGTTGAATAGTTGGTGTGATGGCTCTAGAAAGGTCATACCATCCAATTCAAAACGATTGTTGAAGTCTACCAATTTACCATCATCCAAGAGGATAACTAATTCTCCACCACCTTCATAGAATGCACTTTGGACAGAGTCTCCCATCCGACTGAGATTGTCTTTCTCATCTCTGTTAGTCATCCTATCTACTAGGATGAATACATCAGGTTTTAATTTGGCAAGCTTGACCTTGAGGTGCTTGCTTTTAGTCTTTTGAAAGTCCTCGATATATTGTAGTTCTCCATTTGTATAGATTCTCGAGTACCCTTTTTGGCTGAGATACTCTAGCTCTTTGGCAAGAGTCCGGTCTTCATAGGATTTGTTAATGGGAAAGAGAATCTGGACCCTACTGCCTTCCTTGAGACCTAGAATGTAGGTAACAACATCAGTAACAGTTTGCTTGACGACCTTCTTACCACTTATTGGGCTATAAGTTGTGCCCATTCTTGAAAATAGTAATCTGAAGTAGTCATAGATTTCAGTCAATGAACCCACTGTTGATCGAGAATTGGACGTAGTAACTTTTTGTTCGATAGCGATTGCTGGACATACACCCTTGATAAAGTCCACCGGTGGTTTTTTCATCCGACTGAGAAACTGTCTAGCATAACTTGACAGACTCTCTACATAGCGCATTTGACCTTCAGCATACAGAGTGTCCATAATCAGCGAAGATTTACCAGAACCTGATAATCCTGTAACCACAATGAGTTCGTTTTTGGGGATCTTAACCTCTACATTCTTGAGGTTATTTGCCTTAGCACCTTTGATATGTATCGTGTTACGTATAGCCTCCAGTTCGGCCTTGTATGCTGATGATGTTTTAGTCGATGTTGCCATTAATTATAGTTACAATTGAGGACACAGTAGTGTTTATGCATTTGTTGATTTGCTTGTAAGCAAATGCATATTTTAACCCCTAAAAGTAATGTACAGAGTTGAATTGAACCCTCAGAATCAAGATTCCTTTTCGAGATATAAAAAAGCCTCTGCGAGATCATCGCAAAGGCTTTTTATTAATATAAGATGGGTCGTAAGTTTCTACTTAAAACTCCAATCGTATTTTGTAATATCAGTAAGGCAAGCCGTAAGTAATGCAATACTTGCATCTACATCTCGAGTATCAACCATCTCGATTACTTGGTGAAGATATCGACAAGGGATACTGATGCCGCCTGCAATAGAGCCACCATTAGCATGTCTCTGCATTCCTGCAGTATCAGTACCTCCGGCTGTTAATACCTCTAATTGGTGCTTGATTTTTTTCTTCTTAGCGACTTCTTTCATAAACTTGACCATTCTGTAGTCACAGACAGTCATGCCATCTAAGACTTTGATGGCAGTCCCTTCTCCTAGTGCTGTACATTGCTCATGTGGTTGAGCTCCAGGCAAATCAAATGCCAGTGTGACATCAAGATTAATTGCAAAATCTGGATTGACACCAGATGCTGCTGCGATAGCACCTCTTAACCCGATTTCTTCTTGGACTGTAAATACACCATAGATTGAAGCATCAGTTTTTTTCTTTGCGAGTTTTTTTAATGTCTCGATGAGAATAAAGACTGACACTCTATTGTCAAGGGACTTGCAGTTAGCCATTGTTCCCATCTCGATGAATTCTCTCTCTCTCGTGATAGAGTCACCAACAGAGATGAGTTCTTTGACCTTCTTTACTGGAAGGCCAGTATCGATAAAGAAGTCCGAAGTTTTAGGTGCCTTAGTTCTTTCTTCAGGAGTCATTACATGGATAGGTTTAGTACCCATCACACCGATGACATCCTTCTTTCCGTGAATAAATACTCTCTGAGCAGTCAATGTCTTAGGATCGAATCCACCTAACGTATGGAATTTGATAAATCCCTTTTCATCAATATGAGTGACAATAAATGCAATCTCATCCATATGAGCTGCGATCATCACTTTCTTTTCTCCCTTACCGTGCTTGATTGCGTGAACACTACCCATAGCGTCTATCCGAACTTCATCTACATACGGAGTGACCGTATCTATGATAAATTGCCTGATTGGTTGTTCAAAGCCAGGTGCTCCTGGTATGGTGCAAACCTTATTTAGAAGATCAATGTTTTTCATAATCGTTTTGTTGTTACCCTTTAAGTTTGGGCTAAGATAACTAGTCTTGTTATAAAGCGTAAAATTATCGTGTTAAATACATGTAGCGTTGTCGCTCAATTTCAATGAATACTGGGTCCGTCAAGTCTTTGATAAAGTGAATTGCTTCTCCTGTAGACTTCATCTCTGGTCCAAGCTGCTTATCCACATTTGGGAACTTTGAGAATGAGAATACTGGTATCTTGATTGCATATCCATCCATCTTATTCTCCATCTTGAAATCTTTCAACTTTGCTCCAAGCATCACCTTAGTTGCAACATTGAGATATGGTACTCCATAAGCTTTTGCAATAAATGGTGTTGTCCTTGATGCTCTTGGATTAGCTTCGATGACATAGACTTCTTCATCCTTAATGGCAAATTGAATATTAATAAGCCCCTTAATCTTGAGTGCTTTGCCAAGTAGCTCTGTATAATCAGCCATCTTCTTCAACACATTGTCTGAGAGACTGTAAGTCGGTAGCACCGCAGAACTATCTCCTGAGTGAATACCTGCAGGTTCGATGTGTTCCATAATACCCATAATGTGGATATCATCACCATCACAGATAGCATCTATCTCTGCCTCTTTTGCTCTTTCGAGAAATTGATCAATCAACACCTTATTACCTGGCATATGTTTGAAAATGCTGAGTACCTGATGTTCGAGTTCTTCATCATTAATGACGATTCTCATCCGTTGCCCACCGAGTACATATGATGGTCTGACTAAGACTGGGTAAGTTACCTCATGAGCAATTGCCAAAGCTTCATCGGCATCTACGGCAGCACCATACTTTGGATATGGAATCTTAAGTTCTTTCAGCAAGTCAGAGAATCGGCCTCTATCTTCTGCTAAATCCATACTGTCAAATGAAGTTCCGATAATCGGGATACCTTTTTCCTTCAGTTTTTCAGATAATTTCAAAGCTGTTTGTCCACCCAATTGAACGATAACACCTTCTGGCTTTTCCATATCTATGATATCTTCTAGATGCTCCCAGAAGATAGGTTCAAAGTAGAGTTTATCTGCGATATCAAAGTCTGTTGAGACAGTTTCAGGGTTACAGTTGATCATGATTGATTCATAGCCTGCTTCCTTGATAGCAATCAGTCCATGGACACAACAATAGTCAAATTCAATCCCTTGACCTATACGATTTGGCCCTGAGCCCAATACAATAATCTTCTTCTTGTCACTAACGATACTTTCATTTTCTGAGTCGAATGTTGAGTAGAAGTATGGAGTCTGTGCAGGGAATTCAGCAGCACAAGTATCTACCATCTTATAAGTCCTTCTGACTCCGATCTTCTTTCTATAGTCAGATACTGCCTTCTCTTCGATTCTCATCAGCCAAGCTATCTGGATATCAGAGTATCCCAAGCTTTTGATTTCTCTAAAGAACTCAACAGGGATATCTTCAGGTACATTAAACTTCATCAATTTGTCCTCAGCCTTGACGAGGTTATTGATTTGAGTTAAATACCAGGGATCGATACCAGTTAACTTATGAATAGTCTTTCGAGGGACACCCAATCTGAGAGCATCTTTCACTCTATAGATTCTATCATCACTTGCTTTTTCAAGTCGTTCGAGTATGTCTTCAGTTCTGATCCATTCTTTCTTATCTGCACCGAGTCCCGCTCGATAGTTTTCCTGAGATTGACAAGCCTTCTGTAATGCCTCTGAGAAGTTACGACCAATGGCCATCACCTCACCTACTGACTTCATTTGCAGACCAAGTTGTGTATCAGCACCATTGAATTTTTCAAAGTTCCATCTAGGCATCTTGACGATGACATAATCTAGGGTAGGCTCGAAGAATGCTGATGTCGTCTTAGTAATCTGATTTTTGAGTTCATCAAGATTATATCCTATAGCAAGTTTCGCAGCAATCTTAGCGATTGGATATCCAGTTGCCTTTGATGCTAGTGCTGAAGATCGCGATACCCTAGGATTGATCTCAATACAGATAATCTGCTCATCGACCGGATTCATAGCAAATTGCACATTACAACCTCCAGCAAAAGAACCCATTGATCTCATCAATTTGATGGCATCATTACGCATACGTTGGTAAGCGGTATCACTTAGAGTCATCGCAGGAGCTACAGTAATACTGTCTCCTGTATGGATACCCATTGGATCCAAGTTTTCAACTGTACAGATGATCACAACATTGTTGTTTGCATCTCTGAGTAATTCTAACTCGTATTCTTTCCAACCAAGTACTGCCTTATCGATCATCACCTCATGTGTAGGCGATGCGTCTAGTCCTCTTCGTAGTGCAGCGTCAAACTCTTCAGGATCCATAACAAAACCACCACCTGTACCACCGAGGGTAAATGATGGTCTGATGACTAGAGGGAAACCAATCTCCTGGGCTGCCTCTTTTCCTTCGAGGAAAGAGTTAGCGATCTTAGATGGCGCATGATGCATACCGATGCTGAGTACATGTTCCTTGAACCGTTCTCTATTTTCCGCCAAGTCTATGGCATCTATGTCCACACCAATCAATTTGACATTATGTTTTTTCCATAAGCCTTGCTTATCTGCTTCTATGGCAAGGTTGAGAGCAGTTTGGCCTCCCATAGTAGCTAGTACAGCATCTATTTCTCTTTCTTGAAGTATTTGATCAAGGCTCTCAACTGTGAGCGGGAGTAAGTAAATATGATCGGCTGTAAGCGGGTCGGTCATAATCGTTGCTGGATTGGAGTTGATTAGACTGACTTCGATACCTTCTTCTCTTAGAGATCGACTCGCTTGAGTACCCGAATAGTCAAATTCACAAGCTTGGCCGATAATGATTGGACCACTTCCAATAATCAATACAGATTTGATAGAATGATCTTTAGGCATAGGATTGGTTTTAAATTTGGGCACAAATATAGATATTCGTCCATTGTTATATAATCTATTAATTCACATATCAACATTTAGTATTGAATTGCTTAATTTCTGATCACGTACACCCCTATTTAATTGATCATTTGCGTCAAGCAAATGTCAAATGCACCTATCTCCCAAATATTTCTCAACCTGAAGTTGAATCTTGCATCAATGACTTCGAAATTCTGATTGTGAATAGCAAGATTAAAATCAATGAAGAATTTGCAAAGTCTGCTAAAAAGCTGAAAGTAGTAGGTCGCTTAGGTTCAGGGATGGATAATATTAATGTAGAAGCATTGAATAATGCTGGAGTTAATGTGGTCAGGACCCCAGAGGCTAATGCAAATGCCGTGAGTGAACATGCCATAGGAATGTTGCTTAGTCTTGCTAACCACCTTAACCGTTGTGATCGGGAAGTCAGAGATTATGTTTGGAATCGAGAAAAGAATAGAGGTTGGGAGATTGCAGATAAGACAATTGGAATATTAGGCCATGGACATACAGGTAGTCATCTCAGTGCTAAATTGTCGGGATGGGCACATGAAGTAGTGTCTTACGACAAATATCTAGTGGGGTATGGTGACAACCTTCCTTTAGTCAATGAAGCAACACTAAATGAAGTGTTAACAAAGTCAGATATTATATCAATTCATTTGCCTCTTGATGATGATACAAGAGGAATGATTGATACCACTTTTTTGAAGTCTTGCAAGCCAGGAGTAGTAATTATAAATACCTCAAGAGGAGGGATAGTGAACACTCAAGATTTGTTAGATGGACTCCAAAGGGGATATGTAGGTGGCGCTTGTCTGGATGTCTTTGAAAATGAGAAGGTTATGACGCTTTCTGAAAGTGAAAAAGTGCTTTATGATCAGCTGTATCAATTGCCTAATGTAGTCTTGACACCACATGTCGGCGGATGGACATACGAGAGCTACTTCAAAATAGCTCAAGTGATGGTCGAAAAGGTAGTTAATATCATTTAGTCACTTAGACGACGTAAAATGGACAAATAGTTAACAATGTGTTAAGCGATTGTTTGAAAGGACAGTAATAATTTAGTAACATTGTGAACATTTATATAGAGATATATTTATAAAAATCAACATATATGACTAGAATTCTACTCACTCTAGTACTCACACTAGGGTCGCTCGGAATACTTTTGAGCCAGACCACATTAACAGGTAAGATCGTTGACAAGGAAAGCTTGGAGACTGTACCATTTGCAACTGTAGCTATCTATAAGAACGGCTCGTTGATAACAGGAACAGATACTGACTTCGATGGTAACTACCTATTTTCTAACATTGATCCAGGTACTTACGATGTGGAAGCATCATTCCTTGGATATGCGACTTCACGTATTACAGGTGTGGTTGTCAATGCAGATAAAGAGAACTCTGTAAACTTTGAGATGATCGAAGAGGGCGAAATGCTTGAAGAGATTATTGTCACAGGATACAAAGTACCTCTCATCAGTCCAGATGAAACTTCAACTGGTGGTACAATCACTGCGGAGTCCATCAAGACGCTACCTTCAAAGAACATTAATGCATTGGCTGCAACTACTGCAGGTCTCTCTACCGTGAATGGTACAGATATCAGTGTCAGAGGCGCAAGAAGTAACTCTACATACGTCTATATTGATGGTGTAAGAGTCAACTCTAATAATGTGAACAACCTGATACCTCAGTCCGAGATTGAGCAACTTCAAGTCGTCACTGGTGGTATCGAAGCGAAATATGGAGATGTTACCGGTGGTGTTATCTCTATCACATCTAAAGGACCAAGTGAATATTATAGCGGAGGTATAGAGTTGGAGACATCTCACTTCTTAGATCCATATGGCTATAAGTTGGCTTCAGGTAATATCAGTGGACCACTATTAAAGAAGAAAATCTCCGAAACTCAGGAGAAGTCAATCATTGGATTTAGACTTTCAGGTCAGTATAGAAATATTGATGATGCAAATCCATCATTTGTAGGAGTTAACAGAATGCCTCTGGACGTTATTGAAGGTCTTGAAGCTAACCCACTATTTAATATTGGTGAGACGGCATTTCCAAGAGCTGATACATTAACGAACTATTCTAATCCAGAAATACTAGATGCGGCACCTAATGAGAAATTGATTGATTGGAACGTAAGTGCTAAGATTGACGCAAGACTCAATGATAATATTGATGTGTCTATATCCGGTGGATACTTTGACTTAGAAGACCAGTTTACACCATTCTCTAGGACTGCCAATTATTCCACAACAAATGGAAGAAATGGACTATGGTCTCTTTTAAACTGGAACAATAACCCAATCTTCAACAGAGAAGGGTATAGAGCGAATGTAAGATTTAGACATAGACTAGGTCGTCAGGCTATAGATCAAGGCGAAGGAGAAGCGGCACTAGTTCAGAATGCATACTATACACTACAAGGTGGTATAGAGAAGAATAAGAGAGGGAACAGTGACCCAACTCATGGTGATAACCTATTCAACTATGGATATTGGGGTAGTACTGACGTGACTTGGCAGCCTTTTGCAACTCCTAATACGTCAGGAGTGCCAAATGAATTTGATACGGATATTGGTGGTATTCCATTCAGACACCAAGAGTATCAGATGGTGACAGGAGAGTTTACTCCCGATTTGACAATAAATCCGACAATTGCAACATATAATGCTGCTTCATCGGCTCCACTCAACGGTATGAATGACCCAGATTATAGAGATGTGTGGGGTATATATCACAATGCTGGACAGGTCTATAACAATTTCTTTAAAGCTGAAACTGATATCTATACACTTCAAGTTACTAGCGGATTTGACTTGATTCCAGGTACAAGTAATGATGGGAAGCACAGTATACAGTTTGGATTTTTATATGAGCAAAGAGTTCGTAGATCATACTCAATGGATCCTCAAGCTCTATGGACTATCGCTAGAGGTGCGGCTAATAGACAATTCTTTGGTGTGACTGACGAGGTCATTGGTGAGTTTGATCAATTTGGACAAACATTTACTCAGTTCCAAGCAAATATTATTCCTGAAGAGTTCGAAGACCTTTATTTCTTCAAGCGTGTAAGAGATGTGACTGGTGATGCATTGACTGATAGAGTCAATGTTGATGGATTGACTCCGGATCAACTTTCATTAGATTTATTTGCTCCAGGTGAGTTGATTAATGATGTCAACTTAGATCTTAATTACTTTGGTTATGATTACTTAGGTAATAAGCTTGATAATGGAGTAACATTTGACGATTTCTTTGAAGCTACGGATGAAAATGGTGTAAGAACATTCGATGTTGCACCATTACAACCAGTATATGCTGCAGGATACATCCAAGATAAATTTACGTTCAGAGACATCATCTTCAGAGCTGGTGTGAGAGTAGATTACTTCGATGCAAACACGAAAGTTCTTAAAGATCAATTCTCTTTGTACGAAATTGAGGATGCATCAGTATGGCACGCTAATAACGGCTCACAACTACCAGAAACAATTGGTGAAGACTGGAAAGTCTATGTACAAGATAGTGATGCTGGATCAGTGCAAGCATATAGAAATGGTGAGGAATGGTTCACTCCAAACGGTACTAGTGTCAATAATCCTTCTGCATTATTTAGTGGAACGATTGTAACTCCGGTATTTAAAGATGCAGACAATCGAACACTTAATATCACGTCACAAGACTTTGATCCGGATACTTCATTTGAAGATTATACACCACAGTTCAATGTGATGCCTAGACTTGCATTCTCATTCCCAATTTCGGATGAAGCAGGGTTCTTCGCTCACTATGATGTACTTGTTCAGAGACCACCAAGCAACACTGAAAGTACAGCTCTTAATTATTTCTATTTTGAGTCATTCCCTAATAGATTTAGTAGTGATTTCGACGTAGCTGGTAACCCTAACCTCAGACCAGAGAAGACAATTGATTACCAAGTTGGATTCCAACAAAAGCTTTCTAATTCTTCTGCAATCAAAGTGGCTGCATACTATAGAGAATTGAGAGATATGATCCAAAGACAGATCATTGTCAATGTTCCTAATATCGGAAGCTATGAGACATTTGGTAATATTGATTTTGGTACTGTTAAGGGTTTCTCATTTGGCTATGACCTTAGAAGAACGGGTAACTTAACATTGAAGGCAAACTATACGCTTCAATTCGCAAATGGATCAGGATCAGATGCTAACTCAGGAAGAGGGTTGAATACTAATGGTGTCATCAGAGAATTATTCCCATTCTCATATGATGAGAGACATAGATTCAATGTTGTACTTGATTACAGATATGGTGAAGGTAAGCAGTACACTGGGCCGAAGATTGCAGGAATAGACATCTTCGCTAATACAGGAGCTAACTTTATTATCTCTACAGTATCAGGAAGACCTTATTCTCAGTTTGGACAGATTCAAAATCCGTTTGGACAAACAGATATCCAAAATATCAATGGTTCAAGATTGCCTTGGTTATTTAATACTGATGTGAGATTTGACAAGCAGATGTCATTTGGCCTAAGCCCTGACTCAAAAAAGAAGTTGAATGCTAATGTTTACTTGAGATTCGAAAACTTATTCAACTCACGTAATGTCATTGATGTGTACAATGTATCACAGAGTGCAGATGATGATGGATGGTTGATCAGTGAATTTGGTTTAGACCAATTAAACACAGTTGCAGCAACAGGACGTAGCGTAGAAGGATACTTATCTTCATACCAATGGAGATTGTTGAATCCTAACCACTTTGCAGCGCCAAGAAGAATTTATCTAGGAGTCATATTTGGTTTTTAATTTGATCCCAAAAAAAATATTTTATTTATTTAAATACCTTTCTTAATATGAATACATTAATTACTAGAGCGATTGCAGTAGCAGGTATCATGTTGATAACAACATTGAGTGCTTTTGCATACTTCAATCCAGATTTAAAATCGAAAGGAAACACTAATAATACAACCAACAGCGGGACTTCAGTCAACTTTAGAGAAGACTGTGTACCATCTTCAACAAGAACGTTTCTTGATATCAACAACGTAAGAGCAAGTTTGCTTGTCGGTGGTGATATCTGGTGGGATGGTTCGAGTGAGCCTGGATATATCGTACCTGCGCCAGAACCTGGATCAGGAGATCCGGAGGTTTCTTCCATATTCGCAGCTGGAGTTTGGCTAGGTGGACTTGATGATGTAGGTAACCTAAAGATAGCTGCAAGTACTTATCGTACACCAGGTGTCGATTACTTCGCAGGACCTCTTGACCGTGATAATGGTCAGACTGACCTTCCTATCTGTGATGATTGGGATCAATTCTTTGAAGTAAGTGGCTTAGATGTAAGAATTGCAATTAATGCTTTTAACTCAATAGAAGCTGGAGAAGAAGTGAATTGTGACTCTATCCCAGATGCTGTAAAAAGCTGGCCTGGAGTGGGTAACCCGTTCTTTACAGACTTCTTTCCGTTTGATTTACCTGATACAGGGCAAGGACTTGCTGCATTCTGGGATCAACCGTTACCAGGAGAATTATTTGGAGATGGAATTTATAACCCGTGTGATGGTGACTTCCCGATTATTGAGATCAGAGGGTGTGAGCCAGATACTAGAGAAGAAGCTGAGGAGCTTGTTCCTGATCAGATGATTTTCTGGATATACAATGATGCTGGTGCACCTCACGGATTGACTACAGGTGAGTTGATGAATATGGAAGTTCAGGTCCAAGCATTTGCTTATCAGAGTAATGATGAGGTGAATGATATGACCTTTATGAGATATAAGTTAATTAATAGAGGATCTTCCGATCTGCAGAATACATACTTCGGTATGTGGGTTGATCCAGATCTTGGATGTTCTGAAGATGACTTCGTTGGATGTGATGTGGGTAGATCTCTAGCATATACATATAACCAGGATGCTGTCGATGGTGACGCTGGTGTAAACTGTACTACCGGTGCTCAGACTTACCAAAACGATGTGCCGATTATCGGAACAGATTATTTTAGAGGGCCACTAGCACCTTTTAGATTTGTCACTGACATTAATGGTGAAGAATCATTAGAGCAAGTTACAGAATTTGGTGCTACGGATATCGATACGTTTGTTGAGCTTGGTATGACTGCATTTATGTATTATAACAGATCTGATACAGCTCCAGAACCTGCGACAGGTGATCCACAAACAGCCAATGACTATTATAACTATCTCCAATCTATCTGGCTAGATGAAACAAGATTAACTTTTGGAGGAAGTGGATATAATCCGGGTAGTGTTGACACAACATTTTATGCTTTCCCTTCTGATCCTAATAGATCAGGTACTGAGGATTGGTCAATGTGTACTGATATGTTACCTATTGCCGATAGGAGGACTATCCAAGCAACAGGGCCATTCTTACTTAAGCAAGGTGTAACAAATGAGCTTATTGTAGGTGCAGTATGGGTTCCAGACTTGAATTACCCTTGTCCAGATATCGCAAGATTACAGAAGGCTGATGATTTAGCACAGGCATTATTTGATAATTGTTTTGACTTTATTGATGGTCCAGATGCACCAGATGTAAGTATCATTGAATTGGATCAAGAGTTGATTCTTGTATTGTCTAACGATGAACTGTCTAACAACTTTAATAATGAGTATATAGAAAGAGATATCTTCGCTGCTGATAGTATCACTGATGCCTTCTACGAGTTTGAAGGTTATAGAATCTATCAACTTGTCAATCCTAACGTATCAGCTTCAGAGTATGGTGATATTGAAAAGGCAATTGAGATTGCACAAGTTGATGTTAAGAATGGTGTCACAACACTCTATAATTGGGAAGTATTCCAAGATCCTAATGAACAAACTGCAGGTAACTTCTACACATTTACAGAAGAGGTTGAAGGTAGCGATGAAGGGATCCTTACAACATTCAGTGTCAAAGACGATAGATTTGCAGTAGGTGATTCAAGACTTAAAAATCATACACCGTATTATTTTAGTGCTGTAGCTTACGGATACAATGAATATGAAACGTTTGATCCTTCTTCGGGACTCGGACAACAATTACCTTATCTAGAAGGTCGTAGAAATATCACGGCATATGAAGGTCTTCCTAGACCGATTGTTTATGAAAATACAAACAGTAGCTACGGAGATGGACCTATTATTACAAGATTAGATGGAGAAGGTAATCCTGGAATATTCCTTGATCTAGATGATTCGATGTATGACAAAATATTAAATGGCGACACTGCAGATGGGATCGTGTATGCTCCTGGAGCAGGACCGTTAGAAGTATCCATTTACAATCCTCTGGAAGTGGTCGATGGTAAATACAGACTAGAGATTTTAGGTGAGTTTAACGATAACTCTTGTGCTCTAGAAGAAGGTGCAAGTTGGAAATTAACTAACCTAGATACAGGTGATGAAGTATTCTCAGAAAGTTCAATTGATAATGTACTGGAGCAGGTAGTGCCTGAATTTGGATTGTCATTGAATGTTAATCAATTTCCTCCATCAGGATCTCACTTACTAGATCCATCAAATCCTTTCTACACTCCACAGCCTACATCCAATAATGGTGTGATCGGTACTCAACTTGAGTATGAGGATACAGGAGGAACTGTGTGGTTTGGTGCTATCCAAGATGACGATACGTCATTTGCTGCTGATGGGTTATTTGGTTTAGACCAAATATTCAACTTCTTAGCAACTAGCAACGGAGAGATAGACGGTATAGGTTCAGAGAACTACCCGAGAGGATTAGATCCAAATGGAGCATTTAATAATAATGGGACTAACTTCTTCTATCCATTCTTTGCAACAGATGGATCATCAAGAGATGAAGATCTAGTAACTGTAAATGTTACACCAGCTTACAATAGAGCTAACCTACAACAACTGGTTAGAGGTACAGGTAGCGATAATGGTCTTGATAGATTAAATAATATTGATATCGTGTTCACAAATGATAGATCTAAGTGGTCAAGATGTGTAGTACTAGAGACTGCTTCTGAAGATTATACTTCAGGTGGAGAATCGACTGCTGACGGTAGTACAATGTTCCAAATCAGAAAGAGCCAATCAGTTGATCAGTTTGGTCAACCTGATGGTGATGGCACAGGTATGAGCTGGTTCCCAGGTTATGCTGTTGATGTGGTAACAGGTAAAAGATTGAATATCTTCTTTGGAGAGAATTCAATATTTGACGAAGACTTCGTGAATTTAGGGTTGATAGATACACCGCTTGGTGATGATATGTTATGGAATCCTTCTTCTCAGGTGGTTACACCAGATATCGGATTTGGTATACCTACTAGTCTTGAGCAATTCGTAGTTGGAGGTAATCACTTTGTTTACGTAAGTAAGACTGAGTACAACGAATGTGCAGATCTAAGACCATTGTTTAGTAGCATTAGTCCTGTCGATATTGCAACAGCACTTAAGTCAGTAACGTGGACATTCATTCCATTGTTACCAGAGGGAATTGAATTGGGAGACTACTCAAGTGATAGAGTCATTCCTAATGAGTTGACTGCTAAGATTAGAGTAGATATGCCATACACGGTTGAAAGATTATTTGATATCAATAATTTACTTGGTTGTTCTACAGAAGGTGGGTTGCCAGTTTATGAATTTGATATCATTGGACAGGCACCTACAGAATTGACATCTGATGAATCTGAAAGTGCACTTGATAATGTCAGAGCAGTACCTAATCCTTACTATGGATTTAGTGAATATGAGAGTAGTCAATTCCAAACTACAATCAAGATTACTAATGTGCCTCCTAAGTCACAGATCACAATATTCTCACTTGATGGAAAGTTTGTTCGTCAGTTTAATAGAGATGAGGAAGTGGCAGTGAGGTCCAATCCGGATGCAGTGACGAATACTCAGGTATTCCCTGATGTAGAGTGGGATCTGAAAAACTATGCTAGTATACCAGTAGCTAGTGGTGTCTATCTTATTCATGTACTAGATACTGAAACGGGTAATGAGACAACTGTGAAGTGGTTCGGTGTTAGCCGTAAATTTGATCCATCAGGATTGTAAAAAGGAAAAAATTGGGTCAGTGGGAAGCTATAAGCGCTTCCCACTTGACTACGATTATTAATATTTGATTAATAGATAAATCAAAGTCATATGACAACACGTATACTTACAATAATATTTTCTTTCGTAATCACTTTAGGTTTTGCAGGTAATCCTGATAGACAAGGTGAAAGTGGTGCAAGCGAATTACTTCTTAACCCTTGGGCAAAAAGCGCAGGATTTCATTCTATGAATACATCATTCATTGGTGGGATTGAAGCGTTTAGAGTAAATCCTGCAGGTATTGGGCGATTCGATTCTAACAGAGAGTTAGCTGTAGCAAACACTCGACTTTATGAAGGTTCAGATATCCAATTAAATGCACTTGGTTATGTTCAGAAGACTAAGAACGGTAATGGCGCTTTTGGTGTCTCTATGAGTAACGTTAACTTTGGTGATATTGAAATCACAACTGTAGATAATCCAGCAGGTACAGGAGGTACATTTTCTCCTTCGTTCTTTAATATTGGTCTAGGATACTCACATACTTACGAAAATAAGATTTCGGTTGGAATATTATTTAGAGGAATATCTGAGAATCTGACAGCATTGAGTGCCTTTGGTGCTGCAATAGATGCAGGAGTACAATATGTATCTGGAGCTAACGAAGAATTCAAACTTGGTATCTCAATAAGAAATGTTGGTACAAGAATGAGTTTTGGAGGAAACGCTTTAGGGGAAGATGTTGCTATCCCAAATGAAGGAGCTACTTATATCCTTAACCTTGAGAATACTTCTAAATCTTTTGAGTTGCCATCACTATTGAATATTGGTGCATCTTATGATTTATACTTTACAAAGTTTGATGATGGGGACGGTAATATGATTGCTGACAGAAGCATGTTCTTAACTATATTTGGAAACTTTACTTCTAATGCATTCTCAAGAGATCAGATTGGAGGTGGAGTAGAGTTTACTTACAAAAATATTTTCCAACTTCGTGGTGCATACAAGTACGAGATTGATTCAGGAGGCGGAAGCGAAGGAAGAGAAAATGTCTACACTGGTCTTGCCGGCGGAGTATCATTTATGTTCAATATGCGTAAAGCAAAGGATGGCGAAAAAGCAATTGACATCCCAAGAGCTAGCTTAGATTATGCTTACAGAACTACAAATCCATTCAGAGGAACTCACAATATTGGATTGAAAATTATGCTATAGAAAGGCTATAGTATTTGAACTAAATAAAATATAAAATTGTATTCTTAAGGCGTTTGTCATCTGGCAACCGCCTTAAGTTATTTTAATATCTAAACGTTTAATAGTTATGTCAGATTATAACTATCTCACACAAGAAGGCTACGACAAGATTACTGCTCAGTTAGAAGAAATGAAGACTACTGGCAGGCAAGAAGCTGCTGCGGCGATCGCTGAAGCTAGAGAAAAAGGTGATCTTTCCGAAAACGCAGAATATGATGCTGCAAAGGATGCACAAGGTATGCTCGAGATGAAGATCAATGAACTTGAAGTGGCATTGTCAAATGCTCGTATCCTTGATGAATCCCAAATTGATTTATCAAAGGTGACCATCCTAGCCAATGTCAAGTTATTGAATAAAAGGTCTAACAAAGAGGTTACATACAAGTTAGTATCGGCATCAGAGGCTAACCTTAAGGAAAAGAAGATTTCTGTATCCTCCCCAATCGGCGAGGGACTGCTTGGGTTGAAAATTGGTGATACAGCTAAGATTCAGACTCCTGGAGGCCAGATCGAGTTCAAAGTCCTAGATATCTCCCTATAATGCCAACCATCTTTAGTAAGATAATAGCTGGTGATATTCCTTGTCATAAGGTTGCAGAAACCGATGACTTTCTGGCTTTTTTGGATATCAGTCCACTACGAGCTGGTCATACACTAGTTATTCCAAAGATTGAGGTTGATTACATATTCGACCTTGAAGATGACTTGTTTACAAGGTTGTTTAGTTTCGCCAAGCGAGTTGCTAAGGCAGTAGAGTCAGTCATAGAATGCGAAAGGATAGGAGTAGCCGTGATTGGTCTTGAAGTGCCTCATGCACATATTCACTTGTCACCCATTGATCAATTAAGTGACCTAGACTTTACTAAGCAAAGAGCACAGCTTACTCAAGAGGAATTTACTGCACTTGCGAACAAAATCCATTCAGCTTTTATAAGTAATAGCTAATCAGTTATGTGGTCAAACTTCATAGACCATTAATCTTTTGTTAAGTTGTTCACTCTACTGCATCTATTAGTGTCGTATCATTGTTTAATATTTACAATGAGTAGACTATCACAATACGCAGCAGGAAATTTTGCAGTAAGCACTTATGCTTTCGCATCTGCCACCTTGTCTTTTAGTTTCTATCGATATAGTATTGCAGTTGTATCACTTTTCTTCTTTTTACTGTCAGCATTCAATGCACAAGCTCAACAAAGTGAGCCAGATCAGATTGACGCTTCAGTAGACCAAATGGTCTATGCAATTAATAAGATTAGATCTACCGGCTGTCGATGCGGTCGTAAATATCAAGGTTCTGTATCACCTATCACTTGGAATAATCAGCTCAAGCAGTCTTCCCAAGACTATGCATTAGAGATGCATAAGTACAAGAGATTTGGTCACAATGGTATTGATGGTAGTGTTGTCGGTGACAGAGTTGATGCTGTAGGATATTTTTGGCAATTAGCTGGTGAAAATATCGCAGAAGGTTATGGTACATTTAGAGAAGTACTCGATGCTTGGATGGAAAGTCCAAGCCATTGTGAATTGATCATGGATGGCCGAATGACTAACGTAGGTGTAAGCAAGTATGGCAAGTACTGGACACTACATATGGCAAAGCCAATGCCACCTGGCACTAAGCGATCTAATGTAAGATATCGCTAACATACCCCTCCTAAGATAGTCCATCGCTAACATACCCTTCCTAAGATAGTCCATACATAAGACTATTAAATATTCCAAATTTACCCCTGACTGTACTCACAAGTAGGGTATCTCCTGTTCTATATTTGAACCAAGGTTATCTGAACAATAACATATTTCCCCCTAATTATTTTAAGTGAATTACCCTTTGGTCTGAACACCAACCTCGAACGCGAGGCACTTATTTACTTTTTTTAATAACCAAAACTTTTTTCTCATGTTAAGAACCGATTTTACAAAAATCGGGGCTATACCGTATTTGGTATTGCTCTTTTTCAGCACCTGTGTATTTACACTATCTGCTGAATCTACAAGCGAAGCCTTCCCAGTTAGCACGCTAGCCTGTAACAACAATGTCAACGTATCAGTGGGTACTGTCAACACTGTTGGTGAATGCTGTGCTCAACTCACAATCGAGATGATTCTCGAAGGGGAGAATTCTATTCCAGGATATGATCCTGCTAATTATTTTATTACAGTGAATGGTGTTGAGGGTGACCCAGGGGGCACCGTTGAACTATGTGAACTAGGAACATTTGAAGTCTCTATTACAGAGATTGATGCTGCTGGTGATTTTGTCAATTCTTGTTGGGGTAATGTTGTCATTGAAGACAAGGTAGCACCAGCACTCGTTGATGATCCTGCTACAGTGAATGATCCAGCAGATCTTTCTAACACAAGTACTAATGAAGCTTGCCCTTGTCCAGTTGGGAATACTGATCCTAATTGTGAGTATGCAGCTTCTTGTTTGACAGATGTGGACTACTTAATCCCAGTTGCAGTAGACAATTGTGGTGACGTTGTTAATACATCTTTTGTTGAAGTTGTAACTTTTAATGGTGGCGATTGTGATATCACTACTGTTCAAAGAACGTATGTATTCACTGATGCCTTTAATAATAAGGTAACTTCTTGTGTCAACGAATACAGATTGACACCTCTTAGTGTTACTACTGAAGTGGTAGCACCTATCACTCAAGTCTACTTACCATGTGGTACAGGTACGACACCGAGTGATATTTATGATTATGCTTATGATGAGTACATCGCTAACAATCCTGTTGATCTTGAGGATAGTGCAGCATTAGCAGCACAAGCTTCAGCTGCTGAGGCGTTTGCTAACTTAAATGCGTATCCTACAGTATTCGGATTCCCACTTATTGAAAATGCCTCTCTTTGTAACACAGCAACGACATTGTCTGACTTAGTCATCTTTCCTTGTGATGAAGAATGTACTGATATGACAAAAGTCATCAGAGAATGGACTGTACACGATTGGTGTTCATCAACTAGTGTGACATTCTCACAGCAGATTGTTACACAAGATTTAGATGGTCCGACTATTTTAGTCAACGATTCTAATGAATTTACTATTGGAGTAGATCCTTGGCTCTGCGAAGGTGTATTTAACTTTCCAGAACCGGAGCATCTTTTTGATGATTGTAGTAACAAAGTATCTTATACAGTTACTGGTCCTTCAGGAGTAAATATTGACTTTGATCCAGACACTGGATACTCAGTAACTAATGCACCTAAGGGTACACATATTTTTACTTACAACGCTGTTGATTGTTGTGGCAATATCACTCCCCAAGACGTTATTGTCAACATTGTCGATACTACGCCACCAGTGGCAATCGCAAAGCAAGATATCGTGTTGTCCCTTACAACTAGTATCAATGGAGAGGGTATTGCAAAACTCTTCACTAATAATATTGACAATGGTTCTTATGATGGATGTAGTGACGTATATCTAGAAATCAGAAGAGAAGAAGACTATTGTAATATTGATGATAACCTTACATATAATAATGATGGTCACCCATTCGACAATGCTAATGATACAGATGATGGACAATCAGTTAGATTCTGTTGTGAAGATCTTTCAGGAGCAGGAGTTGATGAAGATGGAGATGGTGTCAACGATTACGCATCTATCAAAGTATGGATGAGAGTATGGGACGACGGTGACATGGACGGTGTCTATGGTACTGAAGGAGATAATTTCAACGAAACGTGGGCTTACGTAAGGCTCGAGGATAAGCTTACCCCGTCTATCCAATGCCCACCAGATATCGTAATCGGTTGTGAAGAAGACTATCTAGATTTGGACCTTACTGGCGAAGCAATAGCTGTCGCTTCATGCGACCCACTTAATGTGGATTTTAAAGATTTTGAAAAAGTAATTGATGGTTGTGGAGCTGGATTTGTCAAAAGACAATGGTTCGTTATTAATAACCCGTCTATCTTCTGTGTACAAACTATCACAATCGAAGGATTTGATGCAGACGAAATAATTGTCACTTTCCCAGATGATCTTACTATAGATTGTACTGAGGATTTCGGTGACACAGGTCTACCAACGTGGACAGCTGGCCCTTGTGATCAGATGGCTTATAGCGTAGATGTGGATACATTCAGAATTTCTGAAGGTGCATGTTTCAAAGTATTGAAAACATGGCATGTAATCAACTGGTGTTATTACGATCCAAGTACTCCTATCACTGATTCTGATTTTGGTGAAGGTAGTTGGACACATACTCAGGTAATCAAAGTCTTAGATGAGGAAGCACCAGAATTCTTGTCTTGTGAAGATGAAACTTACCCTGTCAATGATAATGATGACGCTGATAACGATGGTATAATTTGTGAAAACAATGCCGTGATGCTAACGAAGACTGCATCTGATTCAGGTAGTTGCCCAAGTGCAGGTCTAGATTGGACTGTCCAAGTAGATCTTAATGGTGATTGGACGATTGACTACGAGTTTAGTACATTCTTGCCAACTAATGATCCATTCTATTTATCTCCTACACAATCTGGTGAAGAGATTAAGGTGACTTTACCAGATGCTATCGAAGGTAGCATGATTAACCACAGAGTTATCTGGAGAGTGACTGATGGTTGTGGAAATTACAGAGCTTGTACTAGTAACTTTATGGTTGTGGATGAAAAGGCACCAACTCCTTATTGTACTAACCTAAGTACTGCATTTATGCAAAATGGAATGGTAGCAATATGGGCTTGTGATTTTGATTTAGGTAGTTTTGATAATTGTACTGATCAAGATGATTTGAGATTTACATTCTCTGATACACATCCTGATGATGATCCTAATTATATCCCATCACTTAACTGTGCTTCTATGGCATTTACATGTGATGATATACCAGCTGATGGATCTGCTGTACCTGTACGTATGTATGTATGGGATGAGAAGGATAACAATTCATATTGTACGGTATTCTTGACCATTCTTGATAATGGAGGCAACTGTGGAGGAGATACTGGATCACCTAGAATGATTTCTGGACAGATTGCAACACCTGAAGGTGAATTGCTTGAAAATGTATCAGTACAAATTAATAGCAATGCACCTGAGTATCCGATGACAGAAATGACTGACGGTAGTGGACTATTTACTTTTGACCAAGTACCTGAGAACGCTGACTATGTAATCGATGGTACTAAGAATGATGATTATAAGAATGGTGTATCTACTGTAGATATCATCTTGATTCAAAGACACCTTCTAGGTATACAACAATTATCTACTGTACACTCAGTAATTGCTGCTGATGTTACAGGTGATGAGAGAGTAACAGCAGCAGACATGGTTGATATCCGTAAGCTTGTTCTTGATTATATTGCAGAATTCCCATCGAATGATTCTTGGTTATTCTTAGATAAATCTCAGCAGTTACTTTACGCTAACCCTTGGCCATTGGATGAAGTAGTTTCTATCCAGAACCTGCAGTCTGATATGATGGCTGAAGATTTCGTTGCGATCAAAGTTGGTGATGTCAATTCATCAGTTATTGTAAATGCTAATGGTGGAAGTACTGAAGTAAGAGGCGCAGAAGCATTAACACTGAACTATGATGATCAAACTGTACAAGCAGGTGAACTTGCAAGTGTAACGTTCAATGCAACAGTCGCTGATTTCTATGGAACTCAGTTTGCACTGAATCACCCTGGATTTGAGTTAGTGTCTATCAGTTCTGACATCTTGAATATTACTGAAGACAACTATATCAAAGTAACGCCATCTAGTACTGCGATGAGTGTTGAGACGATGTCAGCAATTACTCTAGATGCAGAGGCATTAGTTACAATAGAGTTGAGAGCTGTAGCAACTACTTCGCTTAGCGAAGCACTACAGTTGAATACTGATGCGATCAGTAATGAAGCTTACACTGGATTTGACCTTACGGTAAATGACGTAATCCTTCAGAGCAATACAACAGGATATACTCTAATGCAGAATACTCCTAACCCATTCGCAGGTGAGACGAATATTGCATTCTCTCTACCTACACAGGGTGAGGCGACATTGACTGTATATGATATTACTGGTAAAGTGGCTTATACATCTACGCAGGATTACTCTGCTGGTGTACACTCAGTAACAATCAATAGTCAAGATCTTGGTAGTGAAGGTGTTTGGTTCTACAGATTGAATAGCGGTAAATTCTCGGCAACGAAGAAATTAACAGTTATTCGATAAGAACTGAATTGGAATAATAATTAAGTTATCCCACGATATAGGGTCAACTTGCAACTGCAAGTTGACCCTTTTTTAATATCAGATCAATTGATAGTTGTACATTAGGTAAATGATAAGGTGTTTACTCTGCAGCATTCTACTTACATCCTTCCTTCTTGGTAATAGCCAAGAAGATCCAAATTGCAATAGTCTAGGAGTTTGGCTGTGGCACTTAGAAGGGACATCATATCCATCATATGTCAATTTAGCCAATGATCTCACAGAATTAGGAGTCAATCGAGTGTATGTCAAAGTTGCTGATGGCAGGATGGATAGCATTGGATGGCCGGAAATCATTAACAGAGACATCATTGACATCTTTACTCAGAAAGGGATAGAGCCTTGGGCATGGTCATATAATTACCCGAACAATGAAGAACTACAAGCCGAAGCACTTTACGTTGCTGCCCAGACTGGCTATAAGGGATTTGTGATTGACCTGGAGTCTGAGTTCGATGGACAGACTGCCATATTGCAACGATTGGCAAGTGCTTTCTATAATGCTCGTAACACTGCCGTATCAGATGGAATTGTGCAAGATAGCATGCCGTTATATGTAACTACTTGGGGTAATCCAATGGATCACAATTTTCATATAGAGCTACTTGACCCATATGTGGATGCCTATATGCCACAGACTTATCTAGAGAACTGGGGTACACCATTCTTAGAAGACCCAGAGCTATGGGTTGATATTGGTAATGAAGAGTATCGCTTTCTAGGAGCTACCAAACCTATCAACCACATTATTTCAATGGAACATGGCAATGTCACTGCTGATGTAGTCAATAGATTTTTTGAATCAAGTGGGCCAATGTCATCAATATGGAGAATTCCTGGGGGAGGGACACCTTTGTCAATCAGAGATGTATGGGATGAGGTTGACTGGAACTATGATTTTTGCAATGCAATTACGTCAGTGCAGTCTCCTGATGAACAACAATTACAAATATATCCAGTCCCATTTTCTTCATCATTGTCGGTGCTGGCACCTTATACTAGTGACATAATCATATATAACGCGATCGGAGATATCGTCACTCGGTTGATAGCGGTAAATGGTGAAGTTGAGATCAACACTTTGGCTTGGCAAGCAGGTCAATATGTGGTAAGAAGTATCAATCCTAAACAAGTTCGGACTGAAGTCGTTATTAAGATGTAATCTAAATAAAAGTAGAGAAGTTTTGGTGATGAAAGTAGTCAGACCTTCTGGTACAAGTTTTAGTATATTTGCAGCAAAATTGATAGGACAAAATAATGCTCTCAACCATACTTATCGCAACAGGCATAATCTTATTACTCGCAGTAATACTAAGTGTCTCTGACAATCTGCTTCAAATCGAAGCCAAAAAATCTGGAATTGACATCGAACAAGATGACATTGGGATTATTCCTAAACTGTCATTTGATGGGAATAAATCCAAACCAAATTTTGCTAAGAATAGCGCTTCATACCATAAGTTGAAGAAAGGATTTGACATTAAGTTAGCTGGTGAAGCGAATAATGTCAACTTGAATGCAAGCAGCAGTACATTTGCCGTAAGGCCAATGGACTTCAGAGGAATTGCGCCTATTCCAAAGTTATTCGTTGAAGTAGGACAAGAAGTGAAAGCGGGACAACCACTTTTCTTTAACAAAACAACTCCTGATATCGTCTATGCAGCACCAGTAAGTGGTGAAGTTATTGAAGTGAGAAGAGGAGCAAAAAGAGCAATCAGCGATATCGTTATTCTAGCTGATAAAAAGCAAGTGCCACATTCAGTGTCTGCCCCAGACCTATCTAAAGTATCAAGAGAAGACTTGGTTACATTTTTAGTAGGATCAGGAGCATGGCCAATGATTAATAAGCGACCATTTGATGTGATTGCTGACCCAGCTGAAGAGCCTAGAGACATTTTTATCTCTGCGTTTGATACAGCTCCTCTAGCTCCAGATGCATCTATCTTACTAGAGGGAAAAGAAAAAGACTTCCAAGCTGGGCTTAATGTCTTGGCGAAGTTGACTAGTGGTGGTGTTCACCTCAGTCTCAATCAAAGTCAATCAAATTCTTGGATTGCTGATGTCAATAATGTGCATACTCACTACTTTAGTGGTAAGCATCCTGCAGGTAATGTAGGTGTTCAGATTCATCATATCTCACCGATTCATACAGGTGATACTGTTTGGACACTAGGTGTGCAAGAAGTCGCTTCTATCGGTTCACTATTTACTCACGGATATCTAGACTGCACGAGAAAGATTGCTATTGTTGGAAGTGAGTTTAGTAAGACAGGATACGTAAGTACACATATTGGTGCTCAAGTGTCTGAAATTGTTGGAGATAATCTTGCTACTGATAATGTAAGGTTGGTTGCAGGAGATGTGCTGAGTGGTCGCAAAGTGACTCAAGAAGATTTCTTGTCATTTACTACAGATCAAATTACGACAATAAAGGAAGGTGACTACAATGAATTTTTAGGATGGTTAGTACCGATTGCGCCAAGACCGACATTGTCAGGTACATTCCCTAACTTTCTATATCCGAATTTCAAATTTTCACCTGATACAAATACTCACGGTGAAAAGAGAGCATTTGTGGCTTCAGGCCAATATGAAAGCGTACTGCCTATGGATATTTATCCGACACACTTGATGAAGGCAATACTTGCTAACGACTACGAAAGAATGGAGGGTCTCGGTATCAACGAGCTCTCTGAAGAAGACATTGCACTTTGTGAATTTGCTTGTGTGTCCAAACAACCACTGCAGAAAATATTGAGACAAGGTCTCGATATGATGAGAGAGCAATTGTAATTAATATAACATTCGATAATTAAGTTATTCAAATATAACCATGGGTCTACTCGATTTATTCAAAAAAATTGAACCAGATAAAAAGAAGTATCCGCTATTGCACACAGCCTATGATGCAGCGTTCACTTTTGCCTATTCTCCAGATAGTGTCACAGAAGGTGGCGTGCATATTAGGGATGGGATTGATCTGAAGAGGATGATGATACACGTGGTGCTTGCACTACAATTATGCTTCCTTTTTGGAACATATAATATCGGGCATCAGCACTTTGTAGCTGGAGGAGAATTCCTTGGCTTTTTAGAAGGGTTTCACTTGAAGCTGATACATGGTCTCATCAAGCTTGTGCCTATCGTACTTGTAACGATGATTGTAGGTCTAGGAATTGAGATCTTTTTCGCTGCACGTAAGGGTCATGCTGTTGAAGAAGGATTCATTGTGTCAGGTATGCTGATTCCTTTGATAATGCCACCAGATATACCACTTTGGATACTCGCTGTATCTATTGTATTCGCAGTGATTGTGGGTAAGGAAGCGTTTGGGGGTACAGGGATGAATATTTGGAATATCGCCCTATTGTCTAGGGTATTTATATTCTTTGCTTACCCAACGACCATTTCAGGTGATCAAGTTTGGGTGTCAGGGTATGACTCATTAGCAGCAGGAACAGCTGCAGATTATGGTTGGGCTCACGGTCTATTCAATTCATTATTTGGATGGATAGGTGTTGATACGTTTGATTCAGCCAGGACAGCCGTTGTTGATGGTTATAGTGGAGCTACTCCTATGGCATTGGCATATAGCGGTGGTTGGGAAGCTGTAACAGCTGAGTTTTCTCATAATCAACTTTGGTGGGGAACAATTCCAGGTTCAATTGGAGAGACCTCTAAACCATTTATCATACTAGGTGCAATTATGCTCATTGTTACTAAGGTAGCAAGCTGGAGGATAATGCTTAGTGCAGTGATAGGTGCGGCAGTTATGGCAATGCTTTTAAACCTATGGGGTGCAACTCCATTTATGGATGTGCCTTGGTACTACCAATTCTATATGGGAAGTTTCTTTTTTGCAGCGGCATTTATGGCAACAGACCCAGTAACAGCATCAACAACTAATACCGGTAAGTGGATTTATGGATTCTTGATTGGGTTCATAGGTATGATTATCAGAGTGATGAATCCTGCTTATCCGGAAGGATGGATGCTCGCAATTTTATTCTTAAATACTTTCTCAGCATTGATAGATCACTACGTGCTTGAGGCTAACATGAAAAAAAGATTACAACGTGCATAGTACAAATTATATCATCAGATTTGTCCTCATCCTCACTGCAATTGTAGCGATTGTATTGTCATTGATGTCGACAGGCCTCAAGCCAATTCATGATAAGAATGAGGCGGTATACAATAAGTCAGCGATACTCTCAGCAGTATCCAATGAGATTGGCGATAAGTTCGCAACATTAACACCAGATGATGTTGATGCAATTTTTGATAAGGATGTCAAGCAATTGATCATCGATATGGAAGGTAATATTGTACAAGCCGAGCAGCTAAACGCTATGGGCTATAAAGATGTTTCGGCTGAATCCATTGATATGGAAAAGGAAATGAAGAAAGCTGAGAAAGATAGAATGCTACCCCTCTATGAGTATACTTCTTCAAATGGTGACGCTTACTACATTGTCAGCGTGAGAGGTAAGGGACTTTGGGATGCAATATGGGGTAATATCGCTCTAAAATCTGACCTAAGTACCATTGCTGGTGTGTCATTTGACCATAAGGCAGAGACTCCTGGATTAGGAGCTGAGATTAAGGATAGTAAGGCTTTTCAAGAGCAATTTACTGGAAAGCAACTCTACGATGAGCAAGGAAACTTTACTTCAGTCGGTGTGATCAAAGGTGGAGCAAAAGACCCTAAGCATGAAGTCGACGGGATATCAGGCGCAACTATCACAGCAGATGGTGTCTCTGAAATGCTAGAAAGAGGAATAGCTTATTATGAGCCATACTTCGAAAAATTAAAGAAATAAACTGCATTATATCACAACTATAAACCAATTCAAATGGCAGACGTAGCAGTAAAAAAGAAAGAAGGCGGATTACAGTTTGGAAAGAATGAGAAGAAGTTATTGACTGATCCTCTGAATGACAATAATCCAATTACAGTACAGGTATTAGGTATCTGTTCAGCACTTGCAGTGACTACTTTGATGAACAAAGCATTAGTGATGTCCATCGCAGTGATATTCGTGCTTGCACTATCTAATTTGCTAACATCATTATTGAGAAATGCAATACCTAAGCAAGTAAGAATGATCGTCCAACTTGTCATCATTGCAACACTTGTAACAGTAGTAGAGCTTGCACTTAAGGCAATCGACTATAATGTTTATAAAGAGCTTTCAGTATTTATCGGACTCATCATTACCAACTGTATCATTATGGGACGATTGGAAGCTTTTGCAATGGGAAACAGCCCATGGAGATCATTCTTAGATGGTATCGGAAATGGTATTGGTTATGGAATCATTCTCATCATCGTGGCATTTTTCAGAGAACTGTTCGGTAAGGGTACAGTCTTTGGCTGGAAAGTAATTGGTGCAACACCTGACTACCTTATTAATACGACGGATAGCTATTTATTCGGATGGTATGAGAACAATAACCTTATGGTACTCTTCCCTTCAGCAATGTTTGTGATAGGTATCTTGATCTGGATTCACAGAGGGATTATCAATAAAAACCTAGTCGACGTATCATAATTTAGACAATCTAAGAATTACAATATTCACATGGGAGAATTAGTAAACATATTCATAAAATCCGCATTCATCGAGAACTTAGCACTTGCTTATTTCTTGGGAATGTGTTCTTACCTTGCCGTATCGAAGTCTGTAAAGACTGCATTTGGTCTAGGTCTAGCTGTCATCTTCGTACTAGGTATTACGATGCCAATTAACTGGATGATTAACACTTGGTTATTAAGCGACACTGGAATCTTCGGGACTGACTTAACATTTTTGCGTTTCATCTTGTTTATTGCAGTAATCGCCTCAATGGTGCAACTTGTTGAGATGGTGATCGAAAAGTCGTCACCTGCACTATATAACTCACTTGGTATCTTTTTACCATTGATTACTGTGAACTGTGCCATCTTAGGAGGATCACTATTTATGGTAGCTAAGGAGTATAACTTTGCAGAGTCTGTTGCCTTTGGGTTAGGTGGTGGATTCGGTTGGTTTTTAGCAATTATTGGTATTGCAGCGATTAGAGAGAAAATCAGATATTCTGCTGTACCTCCCGGGCTGAGAGGCCTTGGAATGGCATTTATCCTTACTGGACTAATGGGTCTTGCATTCATGAGTTTGATGGGAATTGATCCAGCAGCATTTTAAGGCAAGATAATATCATTACAAAGACAATTAAATAAGAATATATGTGGCCTATACTTTTTGCAGTTTTGGTGTTTTGTTCTACAATACTCCTATTATCAGCAATGCTACTTTATGCACGTAAAAGACTACTCCCACAAGGAGAAGTGAAAATCGTCGTGAATGGTGATACAGAGAATCCTTTAGTCGTTCAGCCAGGGGCAACACTTTTATCAGCCTTAGGAGATAGTTCAGTATTTCTTCCATCTGCTTGTGGTGGTGGTGGTACATGTGCAATGTGTGAGTGTCACGTAGATGCAGGAGGAGGTGAAGTCTTGCCTACTGAGATGAACCATATGACTAAGAAAGAAGCAGAAGAGGGATTAAGACTTGCTTGTCAAGTAAAGGTGAGAGAAGATATGGAAATCAGAATTCCTGAAGAAATCTTCGGTATCAAAAAGTGGGAGTGTGAAGTTGTTTCTAATTATAACGTTGCAACATTTATCAAAGAATTTATCGTCAGATTGCCAGAAGGCGAGACGTTAGACTTCCAGGCAGGAGGATATATCCAAGTAGATGTACCACCGACAGTAGTTGACTATGCTAAGGATATAGACATCACTGCTCACCCTAAGTACCATGATTCTCCTGATAAGTTTCAGAAGGATTGGGATCAGTTCAAACTGTGGGACTTAAAGATGGTTAACGACGAAGAAATATTCAGAGCTTACTCAATGTCCAATCACCCTGCAGAGGGTAATATAGTGTCATTGACTATTAGAATTGCGACACCACCATTCGACAGAGTAAAAGGTGGATGGATGGATGTGAATCCAGGTATATGCTCTTCTTTTGTCTTTGGATGTAAGCCTGGTGATAAAGTTACTATCTCAGGACCATATGGAGAATTCTTCATTAAGCCTACTGAGTCAGAGATGTTGTATGTAGGTGGTGGAGCCGGAATGGCCCCAATGAGATCTCATTTGTACCACCTCTTTCACACTTTGAAGACTGGTCGTAAGGTCACTTTCTTCTATGGTGGTAGAACTAAGCAAGAGTTATTCTATGTAGAAGAATTTAGAGAAATCGAGAAGAAGTTTCCAAACTTTAGATTCGCAGTTGCTCTAGATAATCCACTTCCAGAAGATAACTGGGAGCTCAAGAAAGACCTTAACGATCCTAATGGTGATGGCTTCAAAGGTTATGTGCACCAAGTGGTGATTGACGAGTACCTTAGTAAGCATGAAGCTCCCGAAGATGTAGAGCTTTATTTCTGTGGTCCTCCGATTATGAACCAGTGTGTAATCAAGATGGCAGATGACTGGGGAATCCCAGAAGAAAACGTCGCTTTTGATGACTTTGGAGGATAATTAAGCGGATATAGACTAACTGCGGTTAGTGCAAGATAAAGTCTAGCAAATTCAGTATATTTGCACAAAGTTTTCAACGGGGGACATTAATTGTCCCCCTTTTTTTATATGAATATTCAGACAGTAGAGCAGAAAATCATCCAAGTTGCTGAGTCATTTCTTAACGAAGAGTATGATAACCAATATTTTATTGTCAGCAACGATTTGTCAGCAGACAAGCTTGTCAGAATCTATATCGATGGCATTGAGGGAGTGAGTTTTCAAGTTTGTAGACGTCTCAGTCGACATATAGAAAGTCATCTTGATGAGGAGCTTTGGCTTGGTGAGAAGTATAAGCTAGAAGTGTCATCACCTGGTATCGATCGACCGCTAACAGACCCAAGACAGTTTAAAAAACACGTGGGTAGAAATGTCACAGTCAAGGAGTTGTCAGGGAATGTTCAAGATGGAAAACTTATAGAAGTGACAGACGAAACTCTATCACTTGAAACTAAAAATAAAAAGCAGATTCAGCTACAATTAGCGAATGTGGAAAATATAAAAATTGAAATAAGTTTTAAAAAATGATAAGCATCTAACAAATGAATTTAGTAGAATCATTTTCGGAATTTAAAGCGGGAAAAAATATTGATCGGCCAACTATGGTCAGAGTCTTAGAAGACGTCTTTAGATCATTAATCCGTAAGAAATTTGGATCTGACGAGAACTTTGACGTGATCGTAAATGACCAAACAGGTGACCTTGAAATGTGGCGTATCAGAGATATCGTCAATGATGGCGAGGTGACTGATGAATTGTCACAGATATCTGTGTCAGAGGCACTTGCCTTTGATGAAGATTATGAGATTGGAGAAGAGTGCTATGAGCAGCTGGAACTAGAAGACTTCGGTCGACGTTCTGTTCAAGCAGCAAGACAGACTCTTATCTCTAAGATTATGGAGCTAGAGAAAGATGAGGTGTATAAACGATACTCATCTAGAGTAGGAGAGATGATACTTGGTGAAGTACATCAGATATTGAAAAGAGAATTTCTCATCATTGACGATGCAACTGGTAATGAAATATTACTACCAAGAAACGAGGCCATCCGAGGAGACTTTTTCCGTAAAGGAGATATGGTCAAGGGTGTAATCAAGAGAGTAGAGATGAAGAATAATAATCCAGTAGTTGTCATGTCACGTACGGATGAAAGGTTCTTAGAGAAGTTGATGGAGCAAGAAGTACCAGAAATTGAAGATGGATTGATCACAATCCAGCAAATTGTCAGAATACCTGGTGATAGAGCTAAAGTAGCTGTAGAGTCTTACGATGATAGGATAGATCCTGTAGGTGCTTGTGTAGGGATGAAGGGATCAAGAATTCATGGTATAGTCAGAGAGTTGAAGAATGAAAATATCGACATCGTTAACTATACTAAGAATGTCCAACTCTACATTCAGAGATCATTGACACCGGCAAGAGTATCTAGTATCAAGCTCAATGAGGAGAGAATGACAGCAGCAGTATTTCTAGCAGCGGATCAAGTATCACTTGCGATCGGCCGAGGAGGTTCTAATATCAAGCTCGCAAGTAGATTGACAGGATACGAAATCGATGTCTACAGAGAGTCAGAAACAGATGACCCTGAATTTGAAGATGTAGATCTTGATGAATTCGCGGATGAGATCGATAGCTGGATTCTTGATGAATTGAAGAATATTGGATGTGATACAGCTAAGAGTGTTCTTGAGTTAGAGATTTCAGAGTTAATACGTAGAACTGACTTAGAAGAAGAGACTGTGAATGAAGTCTTGAAGGTACTCGCATCAGAATTTGATGAGAGCTAAAAAATGACAAAAGGGAATCCTGTATTTGCAGGGGAAACTACTATATTGAGTAATATTAAACTATTAAATGGCGCAACGTCTAGCTAAAATAGCAAGGGAATTAAATGTGGGTATTTCCACAATCGTCGAGTTTCTCGCAGAGAAAGGCTTCGAGGTGGAGGCCAAACCTACTGCTAAGATCACAGAAGAGATGCAAAATGCTCTTCTGCAGAAGTACAGCCTTTCTAAATCCATCAAGGAGAAAGCTGACCAGATCGTTATAGGTACACGTATACCACCTAAGCCTTCTGATCTGACATTGCCAGACTTCAGCAACTTAGCGCCACCAGCTAAGAAAGAAGAAGAAGTACCTGTAGAAGAAGTCGAAGCTCCTGTAGCAGAAATTGAAGAAGAAGTCCAACCTGAACCAGTTCCTGCAGCTGAGCCTGAAGCTCCCGCAGAAGTACAGTCAGATGATTCGCCCTCAGAAAATGCAGGTGAGCAACCTATAGAAGATAAGGATGGAGGTCTGAAAGTTCTTGGCAAGATTGACCTTGACGGACAAAAGAAAAAAGAACAAGAAAGAAAGCAAAAGGCAAAGGATAACGCTATCGAAGAAAAGCAAAAGCGTAAAGAAGCCAAAGATCAGCCTAAGCCAGAGCCTGTTGCAGAACAGCCTGCCCCATCAGTAAAAGAAGATACTCCTCAGAAAGAATCTGTAGAAGTAGAGAACAAGACTGATGCTGAGCCTCAACCGGATTCTGTGATTCGTCACAAGTCTCCTACATTGAAGGGGCTTAAGATAATGGGTAAGATAGACCCAAGTAAGCTCAAAGAGAAGAAGCCAGAATCCACTCCAACGGATAGAGGTAAAAGGAAAAGGACTAGAAAGAAAATCAACACTGGTAACTTTAAGGGTGGCAATAAGGCTGGTGCTAATAAAAAGAAGAAAAGCGACGAGGTAACGACAGTTTCTCAGAAAGAGATTGAAGAGAAGATCAAAGCAACAATGGCTAGGATCTCAGGTGTCGGAGGTAAGAAGAAGAGACAGAAGATCAGAAGAGACTCGAGAGAGCAGAAAAGAGAAAAACAAGAGCAACTTGTAGAGAAGGTTGATACAGGACTATTAAAGGTAACAGAGTTTATCTCTGTGTCTGAATTAGCAAGTGTGATGAATGTACCCGTCTCAGAGGTTATCACTAAGTGTATGTCACTAGGTGTAATCGTATCAATCAATCAAAGATTGGATGCTGAGATTATTGAGCTTGTTGCCAACGAATTTGAGTTTGAAATCGAGTTTATAGATGCGGAATCAGAGCAAGAGCAAGAAGAGGAAATCGTAGATGATCCTGCTGACTTGGAGCCGAGAGCACCGATTGTCACTGTGATGGGTCACGTCGATCACGGTAAGACTTCACTTCTAGATTACATTAGAAATGAGACAGTTGCAGATGGAGAGGCAGGAGGTATCACCCAACACATTGGCGCCTACGAAGTCCTTGCTGGCGAGTCGAAAAATAAAATTACATTCTTAGATACTCCAGGTCACGAGGCCTTTACAGCCATGAGAGCAAGGGGTGCTAAGGTGACAGATGTCGTTGTGATTATCATCGCAGCAGATGATCGGATAATGCCACAAACTAAGGAGGCAATCAGCCATGCTCAAGCAGCTGGTGTACCGATGATCTTTGCCATCAATAAGATTGATAAAGACGGCGCTAACCCTGATAGAATCAAACAAGAACTATCAGAAATGAACCTTCTCATCGAAGAGTGGGGAGGTAAGTACCAATCTCAAGATATTTCTGCTAAAGCGGGAACAAACATTCCTGAATTACTAGAAAAAATTATCCTTGAGTCAGAAGTACTTGACCTTAAGGCTAATCCAAGTAGGGCTGCCATCGGTGCAGTACTAGAAGCATCGCTCGATAAGGGTCGAGGATATGTCACTAAGGTCCTAGTAGAGAATGGGACATTGAAGATTGGTGATGTCATTACTGCGGGTTCTCACTCGGGTAAAGTCAAGGCAATGTTCAACGATCGTGGTCAAAAAATCAAAGAGGCAGGTCCAGCAACACCAGTATTGATACTCGGTCTTAATGGTGCACCTCAAGCAGGAGAGAAACTCAAAGTATTCGAAACAGAGCAAGAAGCAAAAGCAACTGCACTGCGTAGAGAGCGAATAGAAAGAGAACAATCTAACAGAGCTAACAAGCGTATCAGTCTTGATGAGATCGGAAGACGTCTTGCTCTGGGAACATTTAAAGAACTTAACCTAATCGTTAAGGGTGATGTGGATGGATCAATCGAGGCATTGAGTGATTCACTCATCAAGTTGAGCCAAGAAACGGTACAGGTCAATGTGATCCACAAAGCCGTAGGACAGATTATCGAATCAGACGTCCTACTTGCCTCTGCATCCGATGCCATTATTGTTGGATTCCAAGTGAGACCTTCACTAGGAGCACGACAGTTATCTGAGAAAGAAGGTGTACAGATCAAGACTTACTCCATTATCTACGAAGCAATCGAAGAGATCAAGCTTGCGATAGAAGGAATGCTTGATACCATTAAAGAGGAAGTAGCAGTCTGCCAGGTTGAAGTCAGAGAAACATATAAGATCTCTAAGATCGGAACCATTGCAGGATGTTATGTTCAAGATGGTAAGCTGACACGTAACACGAAGATTAGACTGATCAGAGATGGTATCGTCGTATATCCTGTAAAGGAAGGTGTCACTGGTGAGTTGACCTCACTTAAGCGATACAAAGACGATGTCAAGGAAGTCAGTAGCAAGATGGAATGTGGTCTCACAATCAAAAACTTTAATGACATTAAGATCGGTGATGTCATAGAAGGTTATGAAATTGTAGAGACTAAGCAGACTATAAAGTAATTTCTACTACACAGGTTGATTAATGACGCGATCCGCGGTCAAAAAACGGTTAGATGCAATCTATCAAGAGGATTTAGATATCCCCTTCTTAGTCGATGATCCTGTCCAGATTCCACATAGATATCAATCTTTACAAGATATTGAGATCACAGCCTTCTGGACTGCAATGCTAGCATGGGGTCAGCGCAAAACGATCATCAATAAGGCAACTGAGCTATTTGGATTGATGGACAATGCGCCATATGACTTCATCGTCAATCTCAATGATGAGAAACGTCAACGTCTATTAGACTTTAAGCATCGGACATTCAATGCGACTGATACACTCTACTTTCTAGAAGTGCTACATCGATGGTACAACGAATCGGAGACTCTAGAGGACTACTTCTTAGTAAACGGACAATTCGAAGCTGAGAGTTCTTTGACACGGTTTCATGAGCAGTTTTTTGATAGCGAATTTGCTCCCAAGCGAACACAGAAACATGTAGCCACACCAGCTAAGAATTCCGCTTGCAAAAGACTATGCCTTTTTCTTAAGTGGATGGTCCGTGCTGATACCAAGTCTGGTGATATAGGAGTCTGGAAGCGCATCCCCAAGGCCAACCTGATCATCCCTGTAGATGTTCATGTAATGAATACTGCTGTTACTCTTGGGTTGGTAGAGAGAAAGCAAGTCAACTGGACGCTAGCAACCCAACTTACCGACATTTTAGTCGCATTTGACCCGAATGATCCTACAAGGTACGATTACCCGCTTTTTGTATATTCTAGATATACAGATCTGTTACCTACACTCTAAATACACGATAAAATGCACTACAGAACGCAATATTTCTAAAGTATTGCGTTATTCTTCGTCTTTCTAGCTGATTTTATCTCTCAGATAGCTATAAAAGTGAAGACAATTACCTACTTTCATAGTAACTCCCGAATTAAAATTTTAAGTGAATGCGTATTTATTCGTTAATTGCCTCGTGCATATTATTATCCCTTACTTGTGTAAATCTTTCTGGTCAAGGTCAAACGGCGTTTTGTGATCCCGATAATATCTATTGTGATTTGAATGAACTGAGTGGAGAGATGTTTGATATGTTCACTGAAGATGATGCGACAGATGGGCCTAATCCATTGTGTAGTAATAGTGGATTTCCACATAATACCTCTTGGTTTGGTTTTGTAGCAGGATCAACTTCCGCGACCATACAATTACAACTTACAGATTGTGATCCTGGAGATTGTGGTAATGGCACCAATAACTGTTGGGGAGTCCAATTAGGTGCTTACGAGAGTTGTGATTGGCAGAATGAAGTATTCTGCGACGTCAACGATTGTGAACCGGCTGATGCGATACAAGACCCTTATACTGGACTATATTCATATACAAGGACGTATGTGTTACCCGGACTAAATGAGGGTGATGACTATTTTATTTTCTTAGATGGATGTGGAGGAAGTTTTTGTCATTATGAAGTAACAATCACAGGTGCTGGTGCTGCCTTTACCCCTGAATTCTGGCCTGCACCCAATCCACCAATTGACTGTGATGGTTGTGATGATATCAATAACATATGTGTAGGGTCTAATATCGATCTCATACCACTGGATAAGGCTGGCGATGAATATAGCTTATCCATATCATTTGATTGGGAAGTAACAACGCCAAGTGGTGCGACTTTTAATTTTCAGGAAGATGGTAATAACAATTTGAATTACACATTTACTGAACCTGGTCCATATACAGTATGCGTTCAAGCCTCCACGATCTGCGATGATAATGAGCAAAGATGTCTAGATATTCTTATCATTGAATATGATGACGAAGACTTTGGTGTTGTAGAGATCTGCCAAGACGTCATTGAGATGGGACTTGATCAAGATGATATCAATGATTTGATTGGTACAACTGATCCTAGTGATATGATTGGTAATATCGATCTCAATGGTGATGGTGAATCAGGACTACAAGAAAACTATGATATATTTTCACCAGGTATTGTTGGTGGCCAAACTACTAACAGCGCTGGATGCCAATGGCAAGAAATGGTGGAGATAGTACAAATAGACAACGACTCTGATATTGATCTTACAATATACCTCTGTGAAGGCGATCAGGTGATTTTACCAGGTGGTGTAGTCATCGATGATACGGAAGAAGATCCAGAAGAGTATGAGTATACAGCTACTAATGGATGTACTGCTATTTACAATGTAATCTCTTGGGCACTAGAGATTGACGAGTTTATTGTCCTTCAAGGAGATTGTGGCAATGACGGCGTTGATGTCTTATTTGATCCAGCGAGCATAGAGTTAGAGGATATTGACCTTAATGATGATTTCTTGAATGCTGGCGGTATGATATCTTGGATATGGACACGTAATGGATTGCCGATTACAGGATCAGAGAATGCGCTTTCTTGGGTAGTCCCATTTGGCGATACTGAGCGATATTCTGTCAATATTACGCTTAGTATTGTTGACCCATATACTGGTCTGACAATCGAATGTGATCATCCAATATTGGCTAATCAAATATTTGTAGTGGCCGATCCAGCATTGTCTTCTCCTGTAGTAAATTTTGACTCAGAGATGACGTTTTGTCCTGAAGATAGTATGTCTGCGATGATTACGTTGGACATCTTTGGTTTTGACCCAGCCGGTGGATCAGAAGTCACTTGGACTACTCCAACAGACGTAGCTGTTCTATCTGGTGGTTCACTAGTAGATAATACCATATTGCTGGACTATTCAGGTACTACTGGTAATACCCCTGTAAGTAATACAGTGCTTTTCAGTGTTTCTGGTTCATGTGGTCAGCCTACGACTGGTGAAATCGAGGTAACATTTGCCCCAAGTGATACACTACAGTTAGATCTGATCGGTGTTGAATGTCCTGATAGTACATTTACCTTACAAGCTTTCGGTTTACCTACATCGGTAAATGTTGATACCATCATTTGGGATTTGGATGGGGGTATCTTAGTCAGTGGTGATACGACTATGATTACCCAAGGTCCCCTAGAAGTCGAGTGGCCAGGAGATACAGATCAGAAGACCGTCTCAGTCACGATTAGGTATGAAGCTGCTTGTGCAAATTACGAGACAGTGGAGATGATTGACTTTATCATTGACCCACAACCACCAACCGTGACTTGCTTTTCTAATCAATCAATGATTACTTACGAGTGGGATGCTGTCGCTGATGCGAGTAGCTATCTTATTACTTTGCCAGATGGCACAACAGAAACAATCACAGCAACTACATATGAAATCACAGGTCTAGCCGAAAATGTGTGTCAGAATATCACAGTACAAGCAATGACAGCCAGTGGAGCAATGGATTATTGTGGCGAAATTCTCGGGTCAAACCCAATAGATGCATGCTGCACTAAAACATGTCCAGCAACTACGGCCACGATTATTAATCCTTATACTGATACGATCTGCTTAGGGCTTAATGAAAGCATAGAGTTCTTTACTAAGACTTTCAGTGAAGCAGTAGGCGTAGGACAAGATAATTGGAGTGGACCTGGCATAGATCTATTAAGCGGTGCATTTAATCCATCAGATGCTGGAGTAGGTACCCATACCATCGAATATTACTACGAATTTCAAGATTCAGCAATTGATGGTTGCCGAACTCCAGTTGTAACCACACAGGTGACAATTACACAGTTACCAATATTTGAGATGACAGTATCACCTACTACAGTATGCCTTGGAGAAGAGGTAACTATTAGTTTTTCAGGTGACTATGACCCAACCTTAAACACCAATTTGTTTACAAATGGAGCAACAATAGTAAACGACTCAGATCCTCAGAACATTATTGTCTCTTGGGATACTCCAGGGTCAAAGACTATCTCTTCATCCATAACAGCTGCAGGTTGTGGCGATGTGACACCACAAGACCTATCTGTAACAGTTGAGAGTCTTCCAGACTTAAACTTAACATGTGTGATGCAGACTTCAAGTAGTGTGACATTTGAGTGGGATACTGACCCAGGATTTACTGACTATACTGTTCAGATAGATTCAGATGCACCTTTTACAACGACTGATGATTTTGTAGCGATTTCTGGATTGGCTGAAAATACTGTTGTTAATATCTCTGTTACGGGCAATAGCAACAACTCTTGTATGGATGTCACAGAAGATGATGATTGCGCATCGGTTAATTGTCCTACTGTAACATTGCAATCAAACTTTACTGGGATAGAATATTTCTGCCTTGATGGCACTGAGTCTTCGATTACAATCATTGGTACTCCTAATGATCCAGCTGGAGAATTGACCAATCCTGAACCTGTAGAGATCACAATAGATGATGCTGATCTTCCAGGAGGTGTTTTTGATCCTACTGTATTTGGTGCTGGCAACTACAATATCGAGCTAGTGCTCAGAGAAGACAACTGTATGTGGTTAACATCATTCGATATTGTTGTGGAAGATGCGCCAGAGTTATCACTTGATGCCCCTACTAGAATATGCATTGACCAACCATGGGATATCAACTTCACAGGCGAGGTCAATAATGATTTCAATTACACATGGGCTTCTACAAATGGAGATATCTTTTCTGGTACGGGTAACCAGCAAATTGATTTTGATACACCAGGCAACTATACACTGACTGTAAATGCTTCAACAACTAACAATTGTAATGCGATGGAAGCAATTGCAATAGTTGATGTAATAGACTCACTCATGACACCTGAGCTGTCATGTCAAGAAAGTGTAGGTGAAATACTTTTCTCATGGATAGATGGTAATGATGAGTGTGAAAACTCATATTCTATCAGCATTAATAACGGCCCGATCATAGAAAACACGACAAATGCTCAATATCTTGTACAAGACCTAATGCCCGATACAGATGTGACGATTACAGTAATCAATGAAAGCGATGATTGTGTCTGTATGAATAAGCAGAACTCATTTACTTGTCGCACTAATCCGTGTCCACCTGTAAGTATCACACTCCCTTATCAGGAAAATACGATCTGTAGAGATCTTAGTATTGGTAACTATCCAGATGAAGTATTTGAGGTAACAAGTGTCGATGATATCTCTACTTACACCCTCACATATACAAGTGAGCCGGCACTCACATTCATCGGCAATGCCCTAGATGTAAATGCCTTACAAGAAGGAGTCTACGTCATTACCGCAACTGCGACAGATGGTTTCTGCGTAGAAGAAGCTCAGGCAACACTGACAATTGTTGACGTACCTGTATTATCGTTTAACCATCCAGATGTCATATGTGTGGAAGATGACTTGACGGTGACTTACGCTGGAGGAGACCTTACCGATGCGACGTTTGCATGGACAGGAGATGGTGTTTCATCATTTGTCAATGAACTCAATCCTGTAATCGCATATGATACGCCAGGTGACTACACTTATACATTTGAAATTGATAAAGGTGAATGTGACAATTCTCAAGATATTTTTGTGACGGTACTTGACTCATTGCGAACACCTACTGTTAGTTGTGTTGCAGGTCTTGATGAAATAGAGGTAACCTTATCAGTGGAAGAGACCAATTGTGATGGAGAGCTGTCTCTGATTATTAATGGTGAACCATACCTAGGAGACTTATCTTCTGGCTCGATTATGCTAGACAATCAAGAGCCAGGTTCACCATATGATATCCAAGTAGTGAATACATCTGAATGTGGTTGTGATGATAAAATAGGTACTACATTCTGTGAGACTGATCCTTGCCCAGCTTTTAATTATTCTACGACATTAGAGACAACGTTAACGACAATCGAATATAGCTGGACATTTGATGAGCCAGATTGTGGAGGTGATATCTCTGTGTTAGTAGACGGAGCTCCTTATATGGGTGATATTACTGGTAATATGTTAACTCTTGATCAACTGGATGCAGAGGAAGAAGTAGATATCGTAATCATCTATACATCGAATTGTGGTTGTGACTTTGAGATGCCTGAGACAGTTACTACAGATCTTTGTCCAGCATTCAATTTTCAATCTATGCAACTTACTACTCTGACTACAATAGATTATAGTTGGACGCTTGATGAACCAGATTGTGGAGGACAGACATTTGTGACAATTGATGGCGTTATGTTTACTGGTGATATAAGTAGTAATTCTATTTTTATTGACCAATTGCCTGCAGGAGAGCCTGTAGAGATTGAAGTAAGCTATGTGTCTAACTGTGGATGTGATTTGGATCCAAATGAACCAGAGATAGTTACTACTGACCCATGTCCTGATTTCAATTTTATGTCTGAATGTGATACAGAATTCAATTCAATCGACTTTACTTGGTCGCTAAATGAACCAGACTGTCCAGGTGTGACCACGATATCTATCAATGGTGCTCCTTACATAGGAGACTTGTCTACCGGATTGATAGAGTTGACTGATCTTGAGGCGGAGGAAAATATAGAATTTGTAGTTATTTATGCTTCTGATTGCGGATGCGGAGACACTTTTACAGTCCAATGTATGACTGACGAATGTCCTACAGTAAACTTGGAAGTTGTCAATAGTACTTCAGAATTTTGCCTTGATCCAGCATTGATCATCTCTCATCAGCTTGAAGTAAATGTTGATGGGACAACTCTTGCTCCTTCTGATGTGATATGGAATGGCCTAGGTATCAATACTGCGGGATTAATCAACCTTGATGGGAGTACTACAGCACCTGGTATAGAGACTTACACGGCCGAGTATACCATAGCAGGATGTACATATGAAGCGGCAACGACAGTTCAGTATATTGCTGAACCAACATTTGACCTAGAAGTCATAGATCCTTGTCCAGGAGAAGGAGTCGCTACCTTAAATATCCTCAATGCACAAAATGATCCAAATATCGTCTACACACTTGATGGTGTCATTATTGATAATCTTGCTGGATTAGATGTAGGTGATGGTCAGCATACAGTAGAGGCTCTTGCTTATGATCGGTGCCCATTCTCAGAAAGTATAACATTCAATGCTCAACCAGTCATAGAGATTGAGATACTTGGAGAGACTCAATCATTCGCAGGTGTTACTAATACTTATGATATCAATAGTAATTACACGTTTGACCAGATCATATGGGAAATTAATGGGGAGACCGAAACAGGTAGTCCCGTTGACTTAGCATACTTTGACCCTGGTCAACTCTGTGTTACAGGATTCATCGGGGATTGTGAAGCGACTGCTTGTGTCCCAGTTGAGGTGAATACAGAAAACGTCTTCATACCAAATATTTTTGACCCTAATGCTGATGATCCGGAAAATGCAACACTCAAAGTATTTTCAAATGTGGAAATAGATGAATTAGGTGTTATTTCAGTATTTGATAGATGGGGTAATAGAGTATTCCATGCAGAGAATGTTGATCCTGAAGATATTAGAGGTCAGTGGGATGGCACACAGAATGGTGAACAGTTAGAGCAAGGTGTTTATGTATACGTTGTAGAAGTCGTATTTCTAAGTGGAGAAGTCCGACAAGTTGTGGGTGATATTACCCTGATTCGTTAATGCTAAGTTTGATTATACCCTGTGTGTAAAAAGGACTATCGATTATTGTTCCACAACGATATGTCAAGCGCATCAGGCATTATTGAGGACGTGATATTCCCAACGAGTATTCGACCATATCACCTTGAATAAATAGGTGATGAAAATTGCAAGTTACTGGGTTGACTGATACAGAAATTAGTTTATCTTTGCAATCCATTTAGAAAATAAATGGTCGCGTGGCCGAGTGGCTAGGCAGAGGTCTGCAAAACCTCGTACGGCGGTTCGAGTCCGTCCGCGACCTCCAAAAAGCTGTTCCGTTTTACGGAACGGCTTTTTTTTGTCACTGACTGACTCGAAGCTCAGCTCTCTGCGAGCCGTTGTTCGCAGTTCCCTCATTTACTTATGCCTGATGGCATTCGTATTTTGCTGATGCAAAACCATTCGGTTATGTCCGCGACCTTTGAATAGGAAAGAAAAGTCCTTCCATTATAAGGGAAGGATTTAGGATGGGTTACACTTGTCTCTGTGAAACGACCGGTTTTTTTTGTCACTGACTGACTCGAAGCTCATCTCCCTGCGAGCCGTTGTTCGCAGTTCCCTCTTTTACTCATGCCTGATGGCATTCGTATTTTGCTGGTGCAAAACCATTCAGTTATGTCCTCGACCTTTGAATAGGAAAGAAAAGTCCTTCCATTATAAGGGAAGGATTTAGGATGGGTTTACAATAGTCTCTATGAGACGACCGGTTTTTTTAGGTCGCTCCCGGCCGCGAAGCTCATCTCCCTGCGAGCCGTTGTTTGCAGTTCCCTCATTTACTTATGCCTGATGGCATTCGTATTTTGCTGATGCAAAACCATTCGGTTATGTCCGTGACCTTTGAATCGAAAAGAAAAGTCCTTCCATTATAAGGGAAGGATTTAGGATGGGTTTACAATAGTCTCTATGAGACGACCGGTTTTTTTAGGTCGCTCCCGGCCGCGAAGCTCAGCTCTCTGCGAGCCGTTGTTCGCAGTTCCCTCATTTACTTATGCCTGATGGCATTCGTATTTTGCTGATGCAAAACCATTCGGTTATGTCCGCGACCTCCAAAAAGCTGTTCCGTTTTACGGAACGGTTTTTTTTGTCACTGACTGACTCGAAGCTTAGCTCTCTGCGAGCCGTTGTCCGCAGTTTCCTCATTTACTTATGCCTGATGGCATTCGTATTTTACTGGTGCAAAACCATTCGGTTATGTCCGTGACCTTTGAATCGAAAAGAAAAGTCCTTCCATTATAAGGGAAGGATTTAGGATGGGTTTACAATAGTCTCTATG
>CALISO010000036.1 GCA_938041445.1 uncultured Saprospiraceae bacterium | reverse complement strand
TGGTCAAGTGATTGTTTTCTTAATGTCTATTTGGCTACCTACGTTTTTACAAAATGCAGGGTGGGATGCGGATTTAAGTAGGGAAGCGGTCGGCCATTATTACTTAGGTGCCTTTGTAGGAGCTATTCTATTAGGTTATTTAGCTGATAGGGTTGGAGCCGCCAAGGTGATTATTGCTACTTTCCCAATAGCTGCAATTCTATATTTCTTCCTGGGCCAGAACGTCAACAATGTTGATGTATGGTGGATCATTGCTCCAATAGCAGGAGCCTTTGCGGTGGGAGGTCTGATGGCATTAGCTCCATTTGCAGCGCAGTTGTATCCTACAAGTATCAGAGGCACCGGCGTAGGAGCAGCACTGGGTGTGGGTAGGATCGGTAGCATTTTTACAGCTCCTCTTGGCAATTTGTTATTAGCAGCAGGCATAGGAGCTGTTGGCTTTTATAACGTAGCAATGATAGCACCAATCGTAGCTGCTATTTCAATTTGGCTACTCGTGTTTCTTAGGAGAAAGAATAAAAATATTGATTGATGACAGTATGTAGAAAATATACCGTGTAAGAGAATATTGTCTTAGGTGCAGAATAGAAATTATAAAATATAAAACAACAAGTATTATGGCTTCTTTTAAAGATCGACAAGGATTTGAAATGGGCAAATGGCCGGAATTGCGTGAGTCCTTTAATAAAGTAATTCAAGTGGTTTGGGCGGAAAAGGAACTCAGCGAACAATTTAAGCAAGAGCTATTTACCATGGCGAGTATCGGTAGTGGATGTACTCACTGTCAGTCACATGGGGCCTTTCATCTGAATGATATGGGGGTCGAGAAAGAACGTATTAGAGACATATGGACTTATACAACATCAGATGCATTTTCTGATGGAGAACGGGCTGCGTTTGATTTAATGTTGGCCGCTTCTCAAATTCCAAATGCTACAACTCCAGAGCATTTTGAAAATTTGCGAAAGCATTATTCTGATACTCAAATTATTGAAATTTTGGCAGTTAGCTCTGCAGCAGCATGGCTCAATCGTTGGAATGATACGATTGCAACCGTCACAGATCAAGAATCAGTTGATTGGGCTTCTGAAAATTTATCTGATGTAGGATGGGATGTTGGTAAGCACACAGGAGAAGAGGCTGAACAACGCAAGGCACATCCTCTCAATATGAAGTGGATCAAAAGGTGAAACTTCATTTAAAAATATATGAGAAATACAAGATTTAAATGAAAATTAAAAAATGGGAGTTATTCATAACTGTTTGATAATAGGTTCGGGGCCAGCAGGGTATACAGCGGCAATTTATGCTGCAAGAGCTGGAATGAATCCTGTTCTTTACACAGGTAAAGAACCAGGAGGGCAGTTGATGATAACAACTGATGTAGAAAACTACCCTGGTTATCCTGATGGAATTATGGGACCAATGATGATGGAGCAATTTCAAAAACAAGCTGAGCGTTTCGGAACTGAAATAAAGTATGAAGTTATAGACAAAGTAGATTTTTCTGGATCTGTCCATAAGGTATCTACGGAGAGTGGAGAAGAGGTACTGGCGCACACTGTTATAATCTCAACTGGGGCGAGTGCTAAGTGGTTAGGATTAGAATCTGAACGAAGATTGATGAATCAAGGTGTTTCTGCATGTGCAGTTTGCGATGGCTTTTTCTTTAAGGGAACAGAGGTAGCAGTAGTAGGAGGAGGTGATACTGCAGCAGAAGAAGCCTCTTACTTGGCCAAACTATGCCCTATGGTACACCTCTTTGTCAGACGTGATGAGATGCGCGCTTCTAAGATCATGCAAAATCGTGTTATAAATACCAAGAACATTAAAGTTTATTGGAATACTGAGGCTGAAGAAATTTTGGGCAGAGAAGAGGTTGAAGGTGTGAGAATTATAAATAACAAAACTGGAAATAAGCAAGTAATACCTATAAAAGGTTTTTTCACTGCCATCGGCCATAAACCAAACACGGATATTTTTAAAGACTGGTTAGATATGGATGAATCGGGTTATTTGATGAACCTTCCCGATAGTGCAAAAACAAAAATTCCTGGAGTATTTGTAAGTGGAGATGCCCAAGATAATGTGTATCGACAAGCAGTGACTGCAGCTGGTACTGGATGTATGGCGGCTTTGGATGCTGAAAGATACCTTGCAGCCAAAGAAATTATTTAAGAACGAGCAAATATAAATTAATGATTATTTCATTTTTGATAGTGTTTACGCTTCTGATTCTTGCAGAACTAATCAAGGGTTTAAGTGCTAACGGGACACCACCCGTACTACAGAGTTATTCTTGGCAGTTGGACTTGGCCTATTTCATGTGGCGTAACATTATGTATTTTAGAATCATCCTTTTTGCGATTTTAGCTTTCTTGGTTTGGAATATGACTAACGCTGAACAGTCTATCATTTTAATTCCAAGTATCATTCTTGCATTAATTTGGGGAGTGATCTTTTGGGTGTTTAACTTCTTTTGGGTTGGTAAGTACAAGTTTGATGTGCTGAAGAACCCAGTATTTAAGTCGGCTGCTCAAAATGAAATCGCGCTTTCCGAGCAAGTAATGGGAGTAGATTGGAATGGTACTCAAAAGGCTTACCCTGTAAGCATGATCTTTTATCATCATCAACTTTCAGATACACTTGGAGGGCATCCAGTGGTCGTAACTTACTGTGGGATGTGTAGAAGTGGTCGTATTTATGATGGTCTCGTTGAAGGGGAAGCATTGCAGCTCTCATTAGTAGGAGCGATTACCTACAATGCTATTCTAAAGGATTCCAAAACGCAGACTTGGTGGCGACAGGAAACTGGAGAAGCTGTCAAAGGAAAACTGAAAGGCACAATATTAGAAGATGTTCCAATGGAGCAGATGAGCTTGGAGAATTGGCTGAGTAAACATCCTGATTCTGAAATCCTACAACATGATCCCAACTATGTAGAGAAATACACTTTTTTGACCAGTTTGATGAACTATGAAGTAAGTTTTCCAAGATGGTTCAGACAAGAAACACCTCCTTTGATTATTGGCTTAGAGGTAGATGGTCAAAGTAAAGCTTATGATTGGGAAGGACTTCAGAAAAGAAGAATGGTCTTAGACTCTATTGGTGACAAGCATTTATTGTTACTAAGTTCTGAAGATGGTTCCTCTCCATTTGCATATTATAGATCTATAGATGGTATAGAATTGAATTTTGAAATTAGTGGGGACGAACTAACAGATACTAACACTCAATCCAAATGGAATTTATTTGGACTATGTACAGCAGGTGAGCTAAAGGGAAGTCAGTTGGCTAAGGTACAGATCTATCAACAGTTTATTAGAGCTTGGATTAGCTTTCGCCCTGATTCAACCTATTATAATTTTTAAGTTTTGTTAGAAGTAATATTTCTGACTTGGTTAAACACTCTATTATGAAAAAAATATATCTCGTTATTCTACTTTGCATAGCTACTCTTTTTGCTTGTCAAGATACAAGCTCAGTAGATATAGTTGCAGAAGAAAAAGAACATCCAAATCATACTAAGTTAAAGGCACAGTCTAAGGAGTTTATAAAAGAGCTTATCCAGTTAGGAGACCGAGTGTATATGGGAGTAGGCTATGATGGTTCTAATGCTTCCATGATTGTAGGAGATGATGGCCTTGTGATCATAGATGGGTTGCGAGGGATAGGCGCTGCTGAAGAGTTGTTTGCTGATTTTCGCGAGATAAGCGATAAGCCCGTTAAGGCATTGATCTATACTCATGGCCATGGAGACCATACAGGAGGTGCAAGTGCATTTATTGAAAATCCTTCCCAAACGAGAATTATTGCTCGGTCGCATTTTAAAGAAGAGTTAGAAGGTAATTCGCCAGTCAAGAAGATTTTAATAAAAAGAAACATTCGACAATTTGGAAGAGATTTACCTGATGAAGATATAGTCAATAGAGGAGTTGCCGCTGGCCGTACTCCCACAGATAGAGCGGGGAAAGGATATGTGCCGCCTAATGAGACATTTGAAAAGTCTTTGATGCTTACTATTGCTGGGATAGATATAGAGCTTCATGAGGCTAATGGCGAAACCAATGACGAATTATTTGTCTGGTTGCCAAAGGATAAGACATTATTTACAGGCGATAATTATTATAAGGCTTTCCCAAACCTCTATGCTATAAGA
>CALISO010000035.1 GCA_938041445.1 uncultured Saprospiraceae bacterium | reverse complement strand
TCACTTGAGAATGACGGACCACCTCTAAACTTTAGAAGCTTTAATATCAAAAATCTGATTGAAGACACAATTGATGAAATAGCATTACAAGCAGAGACTGAACAAATTACTTTTAAATTCAAAACTGAAGATCTCCTTGATCAAAATGTGTATGCTGATGTCAATGCGATAAATCAAGTATTGACCAATCTCTTTATCAACTCCATCAAATATGGTAGAAAAGGTGGAACTACAAAAATCGGACTATACGATATGGATGACTCGATTCTTGTGGAGATTGCCGATGACGGAATTGGAATTGAAGAGAAATATCACAAACACCTCTTTGATAGATTCTTCAGAGTGGATAAGAGTCGTAATCGAGAAGTTGGTGGAAGTGGTCTAGGACTTGCAATCGTCAAGCATATTCTTGAAGCTCACAATCAATCAGTAACAGTAAGAAGTACGCCAGACATCGGCAGTACATTTGGGTTTACCTTACAAAAAACAAGCAGTATCCCTCAGGACGCATAACATCTTCTACCCTTCTTCTAATAAATCTGGTCTAAGTGTCTTAGTACGATCAAGGGCTTTACTCTGCCGCCATTGCTCTATCTTGGCATCATGACCTGATAGTAACACTGGTGGTACATTCCACTCATTGAATGACTCAGGTCTTGTGTATACAGGTGGTGCTAGTAAGTCGTCTTGGAATGAATCAGTCAGTGCTGATGTCTCATTATTGAGCACTCCAGGAATCAATCTTGCTGTTGCATCGACAATGATCGCAGCAGGGAGCTCACCTCCTGACAATACAAAGTCGCCCACAGAAATCTCCGATGTCACTATGTGGTCTCTGACACGTTGATCAATGCCTTTGTAGTGACCACAGATGAGGATTATTGACTTGCTGAGAGATAGCGTATTGGCAGTCTTCTGGTCAAATTTTTTACCATCTGGAGTCAGAAAGATAATCTCATCAACAGGATGAGACTTCCGGATAGATTCTATACAATTGTATAATGGCTCAACCATCATCACCATCCCAGCACCTCCACCATATTGGTAGTCGTCAATCTGCTTATGCTTACCTATCCCGTAGTCGTGTAGGTTGTAAACAGAAACTGCAACGAGTCCTTTATCTTGGGCTCGTTGCAGTATCGAATGCGAGATAGGACTTGTAAGCAAGTCCGGCACTGCCGAAATAATATGGAAGTGAATCGTCGCCATATGGTTACTCAATATCTAGAAGTTCTACTTCAAATATTAGTGCCGAATAAGGCTTAATCGCTGCACCTGCACCTCTAGATCCATAAGCAAGATCATATGGAATGAAGAGCTTGTACTTAGACCCTACAGGCATATGCTGAAGTCCTTCAGTCCAACCTGCAATGACACCATTGAGTGGGAACGAAATCGGCTCTCCTCTCTCAACACTACTATCGAATACCTCACCAGTAATCAATGTGCCGTGATAGTGAACATTCACCTTATCAGTCGACTTTGGTTTCAGACCATTACCTGGTTTGATGATTTCGAATTGAAGACCACTCTCAGTTGTTGTGACTCCATCTCTTTTTTTGTTTTCTGCGAGGAATTTTTCTCCGTCTTCTTTGATTGATTCGTACTGTCCCATTTTTGCTTTTTCTAAGGCTTCTGTAAAAATTTGTGAGGCATCTTCTAGTCCAACTTTTCCTTCACCGGCTAGATGATCTTTCATTGCATCTGCTACTACTTCAGCATCAAAGTCTTTGAGCCCTTGAGATTTTAAGTTCTCTGCAAGGATGACTCCGATACTGTAACTTACTGTGTCCATTTCGTTTTGTGATTTTAATATATTGACTGTTACCAATATTAGTAACAATGTCTTGAATAATGTTTTCATGTCTTTATTGATTTAGATATTGTTAGATATATGATTTGATTTTCAAGAAATCTTACCTGTTTTCAAGTCTGTGTAATATTGATAGAAGTATGGAATAGTCTCAATCCCTCTATAGTAATTGAATAGTCCGTAATGCTCATTAGGAGAGTGAATATCATCGCTATTCAATCCAAACCCTAACAGTACCGACTTCACTCCGAACACTTCCTCAAATAACGCTACAATCGGAATACTCCCGCCTCCCCTCTGTGGAATAGGATCCTTCCCATATGTCTGCTTCATTGCCATCGCAGCTGCCTTGTACTCTAGTGTATCTGTAGGTGTTACCGCAGGCATACCACCATGATGAGGTGTCACTGTGACTTTGACACTTTCAGGAGCGATGCTTTCAAAGTGGGATTGGAATAACGCTGTAATCGTATCAGGATCTTGATTTGGGACCAATCGCATACTGATCTTTGCATTTGCCTTACTTGGCAATACAGTCTTTGCACCTTCCCCGATATATCCTCCCCAGATGCCATTCACGTCTAGTGTAGGTCTGATGGATGTTTGCTCAAGCACTGTGTATCCTTTCTCTCCATGTACCGAATCCACACTGAGGCTTTCTTTATACTGCTCAAGGCTAAATGGCGCTTCATTCATCTTAGCTCTATCCGCTTCATTGACAATGACGACATCATCGTAAAAACCAGGAATAGAAATTTTGTTGTTTTCATCTTTCAATGATGCGATCATCTCACAGAGAATATTGACTGGGTTACCTACTGCTCCACCATACACTCCAGAATGCAGATCTTTATTAGGACCGACCACTTCTACTTCCACATAGCTCAGCCCTCTGAGACCTACAGTGATGGATGGGATATCATTCGCTATCACGGATGTATCACTCAATAGGACTACATCGCAAGCAAGCATCTCAGCCTTCTCTTTACAGAAAATGCCAAGATTCTCAGAGCCAACTTCTTCTTCACCCTCAATCATAAACTTGACATTACACGGTAATTCTCCCTTGTCCATCATCGCTTGGAAGGCTTTGACATGCATATAGGCTTGCCCTTTATCATCGCATGCTCCACGGGCAAATATGGCTCCATCCGGATGCAACTTCGTCTTTTTAATGATTGGTTCGAATGGTGGTGAATCCCATAGCTCTACTGGATCAGGTGGTTGCACATCGTAGTGACCATAGATCAATATCGTCGGTAATGACGCATCAACCATCTTCTCTCCATACACAATCGGATAACCAGCTGTCTCGAATAACTGCACCTTATCAGCACCTGCATCTTGAAGCTTGTCAGCAACAAATTGTGCAGTCTTCCTGACATCATCAGCATAGGCTGGATCAGCACTCACTGATGGTATCCTCAGTAAGGCGAGGAGTTCTTCTAAGAATACTTCCTTGTTGGCATTGATGTATGATTGGGTATGTTGCATAGTGAATATAACTTCTGATTTGGAGCGACAAAACTAGGGCATTTTTTCGCTAAAACCATATAACTCTGATTAGAGTAAATTGTTATAGAAAGAAGGGGTTAATGTTTTGGTAAATAATTGAACATATGCCGATTATCCAATCTAGATACGATTGATCATTTAATCGGGCAATCTACTTGAGTACATACTTCTCTTAAACTGATAGAGGATCACTAGCACAGTGACTGGTCACCTAATCTACCTTCACCACTCGATCACGAAAGTATGTGCCATTACTGACAACTTCTTCAAGTAGATTCCTGCATCATACTCACCTAGCCCCACCTGTAGACTCCCAGAATACTGGAACTCTTGTTGCAGCATGACTTGCCCATTCATAGACTTGACGTAAAGGATTCCATCTCTGAGGTCTTCTGGAAAGCCTGAGAGTCATTTTGCATTAAATCCTCACAAATGCCATTTAAGTTGAGGAGAGTATCGATGTCTTCGTCATCACCGAATTCATTATCACAATATGTTGGAGATACATCACCCGTTTGACTCTCAAATAGATAAATACTTGCGTCAACTTTTTCTTCTGGAGGACATAACTTTGGATTGCTACAATCTGAGAAGAATATTGATTGAGTATTACCTTCATCATTCAACGTACTCCTTATAGCTAAGAACCATCCATCAGTATTCCATTGATTACCATGTAGTTGTTGTATCCCAATCCTAGAGTCAATATGTAGACCTACAAAACCTCCTACAAATTCGTTGTTTTCTAAATTTTGTCCTATCGATAGTGGATTTATCCTGATTCCAGTACCAAGGTCTCTTAGTTCATTTCTACGAATATTGTTATTTGAAATTTGAGAAATAAAGATTCCTGAACGCCTAGCATCTGAGTTCTGATTCTGGATTAAATTACATCTAATATTATTTCTATCATTTGGGTTAAGCGCGGCCAAGACTTCTATGCCAGTCATACTACCAGATTGTGAGCCTTGGATAATAGTATTTTCATATTGCTTCACTGCCGTGAATCAATTTCCACAAAAATCGGAACCTATCACTCACCCATTTCATAAAACATGAATGCTAGCATATCGGCTGCCTGTTGGATACGCATATCGGTAGGCATACCAGCTCCGTGTCCTGCACTGACATCGATCCTTATTAATACTGGGTTAGCCCCAGTATGCTGGTGTTGTAGTTCGGAGATATACTTGAATGAGTGTGCTGGCACTACCCGATCATCGTGGTCTGCTGTCACCACCATTGTAGATGGATATGCAACTGGCTCCACATTGTGCAATGGACTATACTCTATCAAATAATCAAATGCTTCAGGATCATCACTCCGTCCATAGTCACCTGCCCAAGCCCATCCAATTGTGAACTGGTGATATCTCAACATATCTAAGACACCTACTCCTGGAAATGCGACCTTATACAGGTCAGGTCGCTGAGTCATACATGCTCCTACCAGTAGCCCTCCATTAGATCTACCTTCGATTGCAAGTTTATCTGGATTGGTATATCCTTCATCTATGAGATATTCTGCAGCAGCGATGAAGTCATCGAAGACATTCTGCTTACGTTCTTTAGTCCCTGCCTTGTGCCATTCAGAACCAAATTCTCCTCCACCTCTGATATTTGCAACAGCGTAGATACCGCCTTGCTCTATAACAGGTAATCTCGTCAAGGCAAAACTTGGAGTCAATGGAATATCAAATCCACCATATCCATATAAGAGTGTTGGGGTATTTCCATCGGGGACCAAGTCTTTGTGATGAGTGATAAACATTGGCACTCTTGTACCATCCTTGCTTGTGTACCACTTTTGCTCAGTCACATAATCTTCTGACTTGAAGTCAACTGATGGCGAACGGAATGGCTTCAAAGCATAAGTCTCTGTGTCGATACTATAGATCGATCCAGGAGTAATATATGATGAGAATGACACGAATCCTGTCTTATCTGCCTTCTTTCCTGATATGCTTGCTGATCCGATACCTGGAAGCTCTACATCTGCTAACTTATTACCATCCAAGTCGTATGCTATGATCGCTGTACTTGCATTGTGCAAGTAATTGGCGAATAGCTTACCACCAATCATATTGACACTTCTCATCGCATCTGATCCTGCAGGAATGATAGGTCTGAAGATAGCCCTACCCGAGTTCACCTGATCATAATCATATTCGACGAGTTGCTGCGTAGGTGCATTGTGGTTAGTGACAAAGAACAGTTTGCTCCCTTCATTCCCAATAAAATTATAGTCAGCTGTAAACCCTTCTACGGCTTGAAAGAGTTCTCCATCTTCTTCTAGTGACTTGATGTAGAGTTCATTTCCACTAGTAGATTCTGAAGTACTGACAATGAGAAATTTCTCATCATTACTTGTTCTTGCGAAGACATTCCTTTGTGGAAATTCATTATCAACATAGATAAGTTCATCCATTGATTGAGACTCACCAAGCTTATGATAGTACAGTGAATGATATTCGTTCTTAGCGGATAATTCTCCATCTGCACTAGGTTTAGGATATCTAGAATAGTAAAATCCATCTCCACTCCAAGAGATCCCACTGAACTTAACCCAAAAGATCTCATCAGTAAGCAATTCCCCCGATATCACATCTAGCACCTTGATCTCTTTCCAGTCACTTCCTCCAGTAGAGACTTGATAAGCAAGATATTGACCAGATTGATCAAAACTCATCCCACCAAGTGAGCTCGTCCCATCTTCACTAAACGTATTCGGATCCAGGACTAACTCGCCATCTGTATCATTGATATCAGACACACGGTATAAGACACTCTGATTCTGCAAGCCATCATTAGCAAAGTAGTAATAGTAATCCCCTTCTTTGAATGGAATACCGTAGCGTTCATAGTTCCACAGTTCTTCTAATCGTTGTTTAAGTGCTTCGCGTTGATCTATTTTTCCTAAGTAATCAAATGTGACTGCGTTCTGTGCTTGTACCCAAGCTTTAGTCTCTTCGCTATTATCATCTTCAAGCCATCGATAGGGATCTTGCACTTCTGTACCATGATAATCGTCCACAACAGAAGTATCACGAAGGGTTGTTGGATATTTCATTGCCTCTACGGTTTCTACTGTTGTAAGTGATTTGTTGACTTTAGGAGTACAGCTTGTAATGATGAGTATCAGGATAATAGATACTACTTGGCTCAAAAGTTTCATACGTTTGGTTATTAGTTATAAGGTAGCTTATACCTCAGCCCTGCATAGACATTCCTCCCAAAGATCGGTGCATAGATATAAGATGCCTCGAAGTTACGACTAAACGGATTATCTGAATCAATAATCGGGTCATCTTGCCTATAATTTAGGATATTCTCACAACCGAGATACATCTCAAAGTCGTCAGTCAAGAACTTCCTGATCTGTGCATTAGCTAAGAAAAATGATGGTGCCATGTCATCCAATTGAAATTCATCTCCTAGCCAATCAGTGTTGGGTATTCTCTGCTCACTTCGCCAATTCAACGTGAAGTCAACATACCATCTTGACTTTGTCTCATAGGCTAGATTGATAAATGCCTTGTGGAATGGATTGTATGGTGTGACTAATAGTTCTTCTCCATAGTAAGCGTTATTCTCGTTATACCGATAAGCCACTCTGACATCAAAGTTCTTAACTAGCTCTACATCAAGTTGTGCTTGAGCACTATGCCCTGAGGATGAACCAAACTGATTTCCGATAAGAATTGTACCAGAGCCATTAGATTCAAAGTCTGCTAATATTTGATTATTAAATACTGTGTAGTAGTAGTCAAGACTTAATGTCGCCTTACGTGTGAATGGTAGCGTCTGTGTCAGGTTGCCACCAAAATTCCAAGATTGCTCTCGTTGCAATCCATATGGAGTATCTGACTCTTCATTACCTCTAATATCAATGCGCCGATTGCTTGCAAATACTCCTGGGTTTTCAGCAAGAGGATTAGCTGTACGCCACCCTTTTCCACCAATTAATCGAAAGACAGTATTGTCACTCTTAGCCCACCTAAGGTGAAGTCTAGGAGTAAAGATCTCACCATACAAATTGTGGCGATCTAATCTAGCGCCAGCCACCGCAGTTAATTTTTCTCCAGGTTGCCAAGTGTACTCTAAGAAAGCACCAGGTGTTTCTTCAAGTCTAGAATAAGTATCAGAAATTGCAATGAAAATATCTTGATGCAACTCTTCCTCAATATCATCTTTAAGATAACTCAGGCCAACCTTTACTGAATTTTTAGGTGTGAAAATGTTCGTTTGGTAGATGAGGTTAGCATACACTGAATTGTGAGTGCTCTTGTAATCCTTAGTGCCATACATATTATCAACATTATGATCAAGGTAGCCAAGTTGAAGACCGATACTATTGTTTTTAGTTTCGTTAAACACTTTTCCAATCTTAGTCCACACTTCTACTTTATCCATATCTCTATCTACTCCCCAAAAGTTTGAAGAATTGCTTGTAATGTCTGGTTGAAACTCAACTTCACCTGCAATAGAACTGAGTGTACTATACTTTACCCCTAACTGTGCTTGTAGTCCATTTTCATTTTGATACTTCCATCTATTTATACCAATAAAACCTCTTGGCAGTGAGTTTTCCAAAAATCCATCTTCATTATGATCTATTCTTCGCTGCCGTTCATCACCGTGAAGAATAATGGCAGTTGATAGGTTCTTGCCTATTTTTTGTCTCAAAAATACATTGCCCTCATATCTGCCAGCTTGGTTTCCATAAAGATTGAGGTAGAACCGTTCTTTTGCTTCCGGCTTTCTTAGTTCTAGATTGATCTGACCAGTCATACTTTCAAATCCATTGACCACACTACCTACACCCTTGCTCAATTGAATACTTGATATCCAAGGACCAGGTGTGAGGACAAGACCCTGTGCCACCGATAGACTTCTGACATCAGGTATGAGTTCTCTCGTGATTTGGACATATTTACCTGCGAGTCCAAGCATTTGTATTTGACGTGTCCCAGTCAATGCATCAGTAAAACTCACATCAATTGCTGGACTAGTCTCAAAACTTTCAGATAAACTACAACAAGCAGCCTTACATAATTCTTCTTCAGTTACGATATGAGTCTGGATAGGCTTGATGTGTGAAATTGTTGTTGTGCCTTCCCGATATGAGATTACCACTTCATCAATCAATTCACCTATTCCTAAGGTATGTTGGAGCTCATTAACGGAATCTACAGAAATCGTGTCAGTTGAAAATCCAACATAACTAATGACAATATCTGTAACATCTGATAGACGACCTATTTCAAATTTGCCGTTAAGGTCAGTAGTAGCTCCGAGCTCTCTACCTAAGTAGCTAATCGTAGCTCCTATTAATGGCTCTGTAGTGTTTTTATCAATTTGACCATAGATTTGCCCGATAATAAATGGGCTCAATTGATTATTTTCAACTGGTAGTTCTGTCTCAAACTTATCAACAACTTCAGACAAGTGGTCGACCCATATCCCATATAAACTCTCATCGTACGCATCAAATTCGCGATATTGACAACAGACAGCTAGTTGATTGTACTCTTCTTGATCGGCCATATCAATCTGATTATCATAGCCTACTTCTGAAAGATTATTTCCCAAGTCAATTGCTCTGAAGGTTTCATCATTGACCTCTATACGTAGTAATCCTGTAGATAGAAAGTACTCAGCCTTTATCACACCATTCGTGCTCATCGCTGCCGTTTCTATATTGTCCTTACACATCTCACAGTTGCCTGCCACAGGCATAAGAAACTTGGACTGTCCGATTAAGTCAGATTGATTCGCTACAGTACTCAGCAGTACCACAAGCGTAATAAGCCATTTAGACTTTCGTAAAAAATTCATAAATTTTATCTTTAATAGTTATACAACAATGTCTAGACAGGACACATCTATCCTGTGGAAAAGTAATTAACTATAAAGCGGCGGATGCCATAACTGTGAGACATACAAGTGATGATAAGTCTCAGAATAGTCGAATGAGAAAGTGGTATCATTAACTTCATCTTGGTCAAGTACAAGAACTACCTCAGACAATACAGAAGTGTAGCTCGTATGGATGCAACTACAATCAGAACAACAGTCTTTTTGTTCTTTATCAGAATCCCCATCAGCCATCGAATTCTCAATTTCTGTACAACAACTTACGTCAGTAGCACAAGTCGGAAAGACCGTCAGCTTAAAAAAAATCAATGCAAGTATGATTGGTAACCATTTCACAGTCCAAATATACTCAATATTACGTTGAAGTACCTATCTCAAATATCAGCTTTTAGTTCTCTGATTGTGCTGACTCATTTATTTCCTTACCTTTGATATCCGTGACGATAAGTCAATAAAAAACAATCAAAATAGCATGAGCAAATATGTGTTCGTTACGGGTGGAGTAACCTCGTCATTAGGTAAAGGTATCATCGCCGCTTCACTAGGAAAACTTCTCCAAGCAAGAGGCCTCAAGGTCACTATTCAAAAATTTGACCCGTATATTAATGTCGATCCAGGCACACTCAATCCTTATGAACATGGTGAATGCTTTGTGACGGAAGATGGAGCTGAGACTGATCTCGATTTAGGTCATTATGAGAGATTCTTGAATATTCCTACTTCACAAGCAAATAATGTCACGACGGGGCGAATCTACCAGACAGTCATCAACAAAGAAAGAGCTGGAGATTATCTAGGTAAGACAGTACAAGTCATCCCACACATCACTGACGAAATCAAAAGAAGAATTTGCTTGCTTGGTCAATCTGACGAGTACGATGTGATCATTACAGAGATCGGGGGTACCGTAGGTGATATCGAATCGTTACCATATTTAGAAGCATTAAGACAATTGACTAATGAGCTAGGCATCAATGATAGTGTAAGCATACATCTGACCTTGATACCATATCTGCGTGCAGCTAAGGAGTTAAAAACTAAACCAACTCAACACTCAGTCAAAGAGTTACTGATGACAGGGATCCAGCCAGACATCTTGGTCTGCCGTACAGAAAGACCTATCACTAAAGAGATCAGAGAGAAACTAGCACGATTCTGCAACGTAAATAAAAACTCAGTCATAGAAGCAATCGATGCCGATAGTATCTACGATGTACCACTATTGATGGTCAAGGAAAAGCTTGATAGCATTGTGATGAGTAAGCTCAAACTAAAAGGACAGCAAACTCCAGAACTAGAATATTGGAAAGACTTTTTGGGCAACCTAAAAAATCCTACCTCTTCAGTAAAAATTGGACTCGTTGGTAAATACGTAGAGCTCCAAGATGCCTATAAATCGATATTAGAATCTTTCATACATGCCGCATCAATCAATGAATGTGAAGTAGAAATCATAGATATTCATTCTGAGTCACTTGAGTCAAATTCTCCAGAGTCTAAGCTTAAAGATTTGCACGGTGTATTGATTGCTCCAGGATTTGGAGAAAGAGGTATTGAAGGTAAGATTAATGCTATTCAGTATATCAGAGAGCAAGGAATCCCATTCTTTGGTATCTGTCTTGGGTTACAAATGGCAGTCACTGAGTTCTGTAGAAATGTGCTCAAACTTAAAGGCGCTAACTCGGAAGAGATGAATAAAAAAGCGAAGCATAAAGTTGTCCACTTGATGCCAGAGCAAGTCAAAATCAAGATGAAAGGTGGAACAATGAGACTCGGTGCCTTTGAATGTAAGATTAAAAAGGGATCTCTAGCACATCGCATCTATAAGTCTTCTTTGATCAGTGAACGACATAGACACAGGTATGAAATCAACAATACTTACTTGAAGCAAATGGAAGATGCAGGATTAATCGCTACGGGCATAAACCCAAAAACTAATCTTGTAGAGATTATGGAGTTGCCTGATCATCCATTCTATATAGGTGTCCAATATCATCCTGAATTGAAAAGTACGGTGTCAAACCCTCATCCAATCTTTTCAAATTTTGTAAAGGCTGCTATAGAATATAAGGCAAAGGGTAAAGCATTTTAGAAATCAATTTGTCAACATCTATGTCAATCAAAAAACTCAAACTAACCGAACTAGGTCGAGTCGATGTTGACACTTACAAACAGCAACAGAAGTTACCAATCGTAGTCGTACTTGATAACTTGAGATCAGGTCTCAATGTAGGTGCATTCTTCAGGACCAGTGATGCCTTAGGAATTGATCGCATAATCCTCACGGGTATTACCCCAGTACCACCGCACAAAGAGATACATAAGTCCGCAATTGGGGCAACGCTAAGTGTTGACTTCAGCTACAACTCGGAAATAGAATCAGCGATCAACACCTTAAAAGATCGTGGCTATCATATCATAGGCATAGAACAAACTAACTCCTCATCACCTCTTCATTCTGTTGTGTGGCCTGATCAACCAATTGCAATCGTATTTGGTAATGAAGTAGAAGGAGTTTCAGACATAATCCTCCCTCTTCTAGATACTTCAATAGAGATTTCACAATTCGGTACTAAACATAGTCTAAATGTTGCAGTGTGCGGTGGCATTGTATTATGGGAAGCTTCAAGACATCTCCGTACACGATCAGCTAATCATTCATAATTTGATTGGAAATTGTTTATTTTTATGACACTGTGTCACTTTTCTGTTAGAAATTCTAATTTGAGAAAAAGGGCCAGTTTTATAATACAAGTATGATAAAAGTTCTCAAAATTCTTCTGATTTCCATTCCAATTCTGATTGTAATTTTGGGTATCGTTTATTTAGCAGGGCCTGTGTACCCATTTGAAGAATTTGATGCAACTCCAATCATAACAGATACTTCCATTGATCAGGTAGAATCAATTATCAGTGATTATGAATCCCAATACGACATCAAACCTGATAATGAAGCTAAAGTGATTTGGTACAATGGGGTGAAAAACACTGAATATGGTATTCTATACTTGCATGGATGGTCAGCAAGTCAAGGAGAAGGAGCACCTATCCACACAAATCTTGCACAGCAATATGGAGCCAATCTTATCCTGAGTAGACAACCAGGGCACGGATTGATTACAGAAGAAGCACTTCTTGACATCACAGCTAAAGAAGAAGTTGATTATGCCAAAATGATGATTGATCTAGCATCAAAGACGTGTGAAAAACTCATCGTCTTCTCAGTAAGCACAGGATCTACATATTCAGCGTATTTATCAAGTGAAGATGATAGAGTATATGCACAGGTGATGGTCTCTCCAAATTTTGGAATTGCAGATCCAACTTTTGACCTTCTTGATCAACCTTGGGGATTACAAATCGTCAGAAAGGTGTTTGGCTCAAAATATAACGAATGGACTGGTCCAAAAGGCACAGATAAGTACTGGTATACTAAGTATCGTGCTGAAGGACTTGTCGTCTTAGATCAGATTGTATCCAACTCAATGAATGAACTAGTCTTCAATAAAATAACGTCGCCTGTATACGTAGGTTACTACTTTGAAAACTCTGAAGAGCAAGATGATGTAATTGATGTAAGCCTCATAGAACCATTTGCGAAAGCAATCTCAACAGATCCTGATATGGTAAGAGTAAAAGCTTTTAGTGGCAACCTTAGACATGTCATCACCAGTGAGATTATGAATAAGGACTATTTTAAAGTACAAGAAAGTATTTCCTCATACTTAGAACAGGTACTCGGTCTAAACGTTGTAGATACTAATGGGTCAGGCAATTGATCATAGAACATACATAAGTAGAGCGATTACTCTTGCCAAATTAGGTGGTAAGGCAGTCAAGTCTAACCCTTTGGTCGGTTGTGTCATCGTACATAACGACCAAATCATAGGAGAAGGCTATCACAGAGCATACGGTGAACCCCATGCAGAAATCAATGCTCTCAACAGTGTCCAAAATCCTGAGCTTTTAAAACAATCAAGAATGTATGTCACTCTTGAACCTTGTAATCATCAAGGAAAGACTCCTCCATGCAGCAATGCAATTATTGCATCAGGAATAAGACGGGTTTCTGTTGGTTGTATTGACCCAACTGCTAAAGTCAATGGTGCAGGGATTAGTCATCTCAGAAAGCAAGGAGTAGAAGTTGACATCTTGAATAATTCAGATTGTCAAGCCCTAATCCAACCATTTATCACTAATGTGATGAAGCAGATACCTTACGTAATACTTAAGTTTGCTCAGTCTTCCGATGGTTTTATTGGGAATACCGAAAGACAAGTCAGTCTATCAGGATCAGATACAAACATCCTAGTACACAAATGGCGGGGAGAAGTCGATGGTATTCTCATTGGTACTAATACAGCAATTATTGACAATCCAAGACTCACTACACGACTATATCCAGGAGATAACCCAATCAGGATAGTTATTGATTATGAAAGGAAAATTCCGAGTCAAAATATCATTTTCACGGATAATCAACCTACAATCGTATTAACCAGAGATCAAAATTACATTGATGATAAAGTCAAATTTATCAACATTGAAGATCCAAATAATTTAAAATCTATACTGAATAAGCTCTATAAATTAGGAATCAGCAGATTGTTAGTTGAAGGTGGTGCTTTCACTATCAACCATTTTACTAAGGTAGGGCTGTGGAATGAAGCAAGAGTAATCACTTGTAATAAAACACTTGGTACAGGCGTAAAAGCACCACAAATCATTGGAAAAATGGGAAGAAAACTAAAAATGATGGATGACAACATAGTCCACATCAGTAATCTTGAGTTAAAGAAGTTTTAAATATTATTTCGGAATAGTCTTAAGGTCTATATTTGATGTTATATAGACAATAGATGGATATGCAATCAGCCCCATCTCTATAATTAATTATGCGACAGTTAATCTTTTTATTCACGCTTATTCTAGGTTCATTGAACCTTTCAGGTCAGTCAATTAACTGGGTTACCTGGGAAGAGGCAGAAGAACTATCCCAGACTGAACCTAGAAAAATCTTCGTTGATGTCTACACTGAATGGTGCGGATATTGCAAAAAACTGGATAACACTACCCTTTCTAATCCAGCTGTAGTTAATTATATCAACAATACTTACTATGCAGTGAAATTTGATGCTGAGCACAAGGCAGATATAAATCTTAATGGTAAGGTCTACACTTATGTTCCTTCTGGAAAACGTGGATACAATGAATTAGCTAAGGAGATTCTTAAAGGCCAAATGAGCTATCCGACCCTTGTATTCTTAGATGAAGGATTCGGAATGATTCAGCCTATCAAAGGTTTTCAAGATGTTAAGACTATGAAACAAATCCTCAGCTTCTATGGAGGTAATTATCATAAGAATACACCTTGGATGAAGTTTACCCAGAACTTTAACAACTCAGCATTCGAGATTCAACAACCTATTCCAGTTAGAAACTAGTTTATAGTCCCTCAATCTTGAGATTGTATTCCTTTATTTACTATTGATACCAGGATAGAAGCATTTAGTCTATCAATACTTATCCTATTAATATGACTTCTTATATTTACATATGTTAAGAATATTCAATAGATAAAGTAATCTCTTATGACTAGTGTCCAGCGTATCTTATCGTGGATACCTAACTGTATATTTTGGCTTGTATTTGGTCTCATCCTACTCATCTTTCATCCGTTACAAATCATCGCGTTGAAGATATCACAAGCAGCCCATACTCGTGTTGTGAACGGGATGATTTGGTGCCTCAATACTTCTTTATTTTTAGTTGGAAATAGAATTACTTATCATCTTGACTTATCAGCAATCCCAGCAGACAGGCCTTTAATCATTGCGAGCAATCATCAGAGTATGTTCGATATACCAGCAATTGGTTGGGCATTCAGAGCATATCGGCCCAAGTACATCGCTAAATCAGGTTTAAAGAAAGGTATCCCGAGTATCTCCTATAATATCAGAAATGGTGGCTCAACTACAGTCAAGCTAAATGCACCAAAAGATGCAGTAATAGCTATTAAAGCATTCGGTCAGAGAGTATATAGACTAAACGAAATGGCTGTCATATTTCCAGAAGGTGCAAGATCTAGAAATGGCGTACCTAGGGAATTTAAGTCTACAGGGTTAAAAGTGCTGCTAGACAATATGCCAAATGCAGTCGTCATACCTGTAGTACTTCACAACTTTTGGAAGTTTGAAAGATATAGGTGTAAGCCTGTACCATTTGGTACACATAAGCATCTGCATATGTTATCACCTATCATTGACACCGATAATAAGGAGAATGTAGTCAAAACAGTGGGAGAACAAATCAATAAAAAATTACTCGAGCTTAATGGGATAAGCAGTTGGGACAACTATAAATAAATAAAGACTCCACACGGCTGCAGAGTCTTTTATCTTAAAGTTGCTGTAAGTAGAAAACTAATTCTGAGACAAATATAGAATTGATGAAGTCGCTTTAATCTTGATTTCGATATTCGGATAATTTGAAGCTGTTTTTGGTAAGAAAGCAAGGTTCTTTAGCAAATCCGTAGATTACAAATAATTCTGATATCAAGAAAAAAGACCTTACACGTTTGCAGGTCTTTCTATCTATTAAATAAAAGTGAATGTTGTCGTAATTATGATAATTCAAAGATACCTGAATCAATTAGTGGACAAGACACACTTCGTCAACAGACTATTTTACTAAGTTTTTTGGTGGAATTTATTCGATATTCTGCAAAGAACGTCTACAGACATACGTGCATATTACTGATTATTCCAAGACTTTACTCTATCAGAATATTTCTTTTGATCAAATCTCCATTGGGAAAGGTCATATGTTGATTCGACTTGAGGAATATCATTTGTAAGATTTGGATATAAGTCAATACCTAACTTTTTCTCTAAATCATCAATGCTCATAGCAAAGTCAGCAAGTGGTTCTTCACATGTTCTATGTGGGACGACAAATGCTACTCCAGTTTTATCCTTTGAGGAGATATCTAATATGGCCTTATAAAATGCTTTAGGAACGGCAACTTTGGTATTCCGCCCTATTCTCTTCTCACCTCCTTCTAGAATAGGCCCAGTCACAATGTAGAGTTCTTTATGTTTGATTGCCCAGTCTCTGACATTCTCTTCTAGTTCTTTCCATATGCCTGCATTGAAAGAACTTATTTGTGGTGACATATTGCTCATAAAAAAGGACTCTGTCATTGCCTCCCTATTAAATGCCATATCACCTGCTGGAGCCAAGTGACCACGAGTATATCCACTGTTTTTATAATCTGAATGCGCCGCAGACCTTGTACTCACAAGAGGATCAGCTTCAAACCAATTCGATCGTTTCACATTGGGCACATATAATGACTCAGCTGTCAATGGATATGCTACCCATTCTGCTTGCTCTGCATCCTCATTATATCCTAGACTATAATACTTGTGATGTACAATCTCATTCTGTAAATCCGTAGGAAGATAATTTCGATCAGCACCTTCAGTTATATCTGTAGCAGCACTACTATTAGATATTGAAGGAGCAGGAACATAGCCATTAGGTGTTGTGTCACTACGATCTTTTAATCCATACCCAATAAGAACTATAGCAATAATGACAACTACTAAGAAGATACCCATCTTACCAGCATAGTTCGCGGAGGAACCTCTCTTACCGTCACTATAGTTTCTTCTCAATTTGACCACATTTTGTATTTAGAACTTAAACGTTGAATCTGAAGTGCATCACATCACCATCTTGCACCGTGTATTCCTTACCTTCAATACTCAACTTACCAGCATCTTTACAGGCTGCTTCTGATCCATGTTCTACATAATCATCATAGTGGATGACTTCAGCTCTAATAAATCCTTTTTCAAAATCTGTATGAATAACTCCGGCTGCTCCAGGTGCTTTCGTCTCTTTGACAATAGTCCATGCTCTTACTTCCTTCTCTCCAGCAGTGAAGTATGTAATAAGGTTAAGTATAGAATAACAGGCTCTGATTACTCTATTGACTCCTGGCTCATCTAACCCCATTTCTTTGACGAACTCCATTCGTTCTTCTGGATCATCTAATTCGATAATATCCGCTTCGATTGCTGCACTGATTCTGATAACCTCTGCATTCTCATCAGCAACTTCTGCTGCAAATGCTTTAGTCATATCATTTCCGCTCAACGCAGACTCTTCATCCACATTACATACATATATGACTGGCTTCGCTGTTAACAGCATCATCTCTCGCATCACTTCTTCAAATGTTGGATCTACTTCCCAACTTCTTGCTGGTTTTTCATCTTCTAAGTGCCCCAATAATTCTTTACAAACCTCTACTTGTTTAGTAATTGCTTTATCTCCAGATTTTGCGTTCTTCTTGAGTTTTTCTAGTCTCTTCTCTACAGTTTCGATGTCCTTAAAGATTAGCTCCATATCGATGATCTCCTTATCGGCCACAGGATCCACCTTACCATCGACGTGTACGACATTATCGTCTACGAAGCATCTGACCACATGTACAATCGCATCTACTTCTCGAATATTCGCTAAGAATTGATTACCTAATCCTTCTCCTTTACTTGCTCCTTTGATTAGACCTGCAATATCTACTATCTCTACAGTTGTCGGAATCACCTTCTGTGGATTGACCAATCTCGATAGCTCATCAAGTCTTGTATCAGGAACAGTAATGATTCCAACATTAGGATCTTTAGTTGCAAATGGATAATTAGCAGCAAGTGCTTTAGCTGCAGTAAGAGCATTGAATAATGTAGATTTCCCAACATTTGGTAGACCTACGATACCACATTTAAGTGCCATATCTATATATTATGAATAATAATGATTTCTCAAAAACTCTGCAAAGATAATCGTCTATCAATAACCGTGGCTATGGATATGATCTACCCTTGCGGTAGCCTCCACTTGACTTCATTGACTGGAATTGATTCAGCACCTCTAATGGCCGCATTAGCTCGTCGCTTGTCCCAAATCATTGCAATGGTCATAATGATACTTGTAAAGATGATGATGTAGAGTAATATCCCTTCTCCAAACTGATCAAATACCATAGCTGCAGGAATTTGTGTAAATAACAATACTGTGATCAATCCTCTTGGTGCGATAAATAGTTGTGGCACCATATCCTTACCTACACCAACTCCCAAAATAATCACCCTTACTACATAGATAATCGCTAGCAATATCAAACTGATACCAGCAACCCTCATGCTTAAAAGATCTCCAAATTGAATAGTGATACCAAAAATGACGAAGAAGAATGTCCGTACCACAAATGCTGTCTCCATCGTCACAACATGTAATCCATGATAAATATCATGAGCTGCATCCTTATTGAGGAATTGTTTCAATGGTCCTGCAAAGAAGAGTTTCATATTTGCAATGATCAATCCAAATACCAGTATAACAATTAACGAAGATTGACCCATCAATTTACCAACTGCATAGAGAAGGAGAAGAACTGCAATTAGCAGAAACAACTTTACACTGCTTTTGATATTTTGAAAAATGACAAGTAGTACATAAGACACTATAAATGAGACGACAATGAGTACAACCGTTTCCAATAAGTAGCTAGCCATACTTCCTATGCCTCCAACACTATCACTAGTCTGAGCCTTCAGATAGAAAAACAACATAATTCCTAATATGTCAGAAAATGTACTCTCGTAAATATGGAACTCCTTTTTATCATGTCTTAAATCTAAGACACTAGGTATAATGATAGCACTGGATAAAATGGACAATGGAGTTGCATATATCCAAGTCTGAAGAGTAGTCATCTCAGGATAGAACTTATGCAATACCAATGCTGTAAGCCATGTACTAGCCAGCAACCCAATCAATGCAATGAAAAATGCTTTTGTAATTGGACCAACCTTATCCTTATCCAACTTCAACTCTAATGCCGCTTCTAGAACAATCATAATCAACCCAACAGTCCCCAATAACTCCAATGGATCATTGAATATATCAAAATCAAAACCTGGGCTAAAACTTCTAATTGTGACGCTTCCAATAATACCCAGAATGATTAACATCAAAACTGAAGGCACACTAGTTTTCTTTGACAGTTCACCGAAGAAAAACGAGATAATAAGTACCAAAGATGCAATGATAATATAGTGCATTGACCCTAATCCTTGTGACGCTAAAAACATATGGTTCTCTTTATTTCTATCTTAAAATATTAATCGATGATTGTGACATCGAAATTTACTTTTTCTAATTGATTGACAAAACTTTTCAATTGACTTCTATTCTTCACGCCTAGTTGAATCTGTAAGCCGCCGTCTTTCTGCAGGATGAGAGGCTTATGCTGACCTGATAACATTGGATGAGCAAATAATTGGTTCTTCAACAACTCCTCTTGTTTCGTTAAACTTAGATTCTCAATACTTGACTTTACAAATAGATATTTTACTACTGATATATCAGCCACATGGAAACCAACTCTTTGCTTAGCCAACTTGGTATATGTAATAAACTCAACCTTGTCAGAAGTAGAAAGAAAAATTCCAGTCCAGGCTAACTTGTGGATAATTCCGATAGTATCATCTATAAATATCGTCTTACCCACCTCTAGACCCATCTCAGATATCAGCTGAATACCACGAATGATGTCCACCATACTTCTAAAACCTATTCCATACAAAACAACAGTAATCACTCCTCCCAGTACAGGTTTGTAAAGAATAAATATCGCCACTAGTAGGAAAAGTATAACGATGGCCACCAACCTCTCTAGTATCAAAAAACTAAAATCAAAGCCGATACCACCTCTCCTTTTCACCATCTTCATCAAAGAACGACGTATGACATAGTTATAGACTATCCACAGCCCAATGATAAGAGCATAAAGTAAGATAAATTCAAATCCTGTGATATATCCACCTATTCCATTTACCATACTATACCTCTGTTAAGATTGCGTGTAAATCAAGACTTTCCTCCACCTCATCTATCAGACTATTAGGGATGGTAAGCTTGCCATCTATATTCATTGTAAGAATTTTGAGCGATATAAGCTCTCTGATAGACTTGCTCATTTCCGATGCTAGATTTGGATTATTGAGCTTAGCGATTTCATATTCTTTCAAACTACCCCATTTTACGATATACTTGAGCAAAGCACTGTGCTTAGAAACTATAGTCTTGAATACCTGAGGAGTACGCTTGACAAATTCATTAGGGCTCTGATATCGAGTCCATTCTATTAGACTGACTCCTATATTGTTATTGCACCGCTTAGCAACTTTTATCGCATCTGCTCTAAGGTGAGAGAGTTTTTCATCATCGTAAATGATTTTATCTGATTTCTGAGAAGCTCTTTCCCTAACCAAAATAATATCTGCTATATTCTCAGTTTGCATAGCAGTTGTATCATATAGAGAGATAAATGCTGAAGACAATTGAAGATATTTTTCTAACTCACTTTTCATAACAGAATTTGTTGCAACAAGGAAGAAATACCGTTTAGAATTTCGACGCATAATCTGCAACAAATCAGCTACCTCACTTAGGTATTCAGCCTTTGAACTGCCCCAAGCTTCAAGATTATCAATAATCAATAGCACCTTTTTACCTGTTGTGTGCTTTTCCAATACCTTAAAAGTCTCTGATATCGAATTACCAATTTCAATCTTTTGCCCTTTGAAAACAACTTGCTCATTTGGCTTAAGACTGATAACGTTATACTTGTATGACTGATATGCTACAGCTTCAAGTAACGTTGACTTGCCTGATAATCGACTGCCGTAGACCAGCATTGAACCCGGAAATCCGTCTTGCCAATTCTCAAAAACATTATCAAACTTAGACATAAAACCAATCCGATTAAAAAAGAAGGTTTGACCTAAAAATCCCTTACTATAAAACAAAGAATGATAATATTTATCGACATTACCTATGGATCTAGATTTAATAAAGTTGACTAGTTCTATCTGATCTTTATCGTGAAAATCTTCATTATTACCACCAGATATATAACGGTCAAAAAAACGAGAGTACCAATCTTTAACTTTCTGAAGAGGCAACTTGGATATAAGAGCACTACTGCCACTTTCAGTGTATTCGGTAATCCTTGTCTTAGGCGCTTTACTTAAGAAGTAATGATCTTTTCTAAAGACATTTGATATATGAAGATCATCTTCAAGCTTTTTTTGAAGTTTTGATTGGTTAAGAATGATCCCTTCTTTCGTCTCACTTACAGATTTTAGACAACCTTCTATTGTCTTTAAAAATCCAAGCTCTCCAACACTATTAATCAATTCAGGATTAGCCGATATGTGAGCAATCTGGTTCTTCATATTGACCATCTTAGTCATCACACTGTGGCCCATCTTCTCCATCTGAGCATCCATATCTATAAGTGTAGGCACAAGTGACTTTTCTACCCAATTATTAACTTGATTGTCAAAGTCTATCGTTTTTGTTACCAGATTACCTTCATTCAAGCCCACAGGAATGTTCACTCTATGTCCACATTCAAAGTGCCACTCTTCAGTGTTGGAAACTCTCCTAAGGCTATCAATACTTTGGTATGTGCTTTCAACTATCTTGGACATCGCTGTGATGTCAGACATTTCTATGTCATCGGGCATATTCATCAGTGCAGTCTCTACACTTGATACAGCTTGATCAATTTTTTCAACATTGTGACCATAAAGGTCAATGTGATTCCTGATCTCAGAATTGAAAAACAAGATGTCTCTTTCAATGTCAGCCATAACATCTTCAGAACCACTGATCAATGTCAAATGACTTTTGATATTATCTAACTGATTTACCACTGTTGCTGCAGGAGAAAGCTGATGTTTCCACTTTTTGGCCCTCTTCTCATCAATTGTTTGGATAGCATTAATTTGATCCAAATCCGCCAACATTGAATTAGTTGCTCGTACCAGTAATTGCTGTGTTACATCTTCGCTTATGTTCTTACCATTGTACTTGCTGGCGAATCTCTGCTGGTGGAGATCTCGAAGAAGTATAACATAGTGCTTGAACTCTTCAGCCCACACATACTGTATACATTGATTCTTAAATCCTGCTAGATCATCAGTAAGTTGCTTAGCTTCTTCTATTACAAGCTTACCTGCATCAATTGCTGAAAGATAATTCTCCTGAGCAGTGGTGAGCAATACATTTTCTTTGAGATTGAGTTGGCATATTCGCTCGCATACCGTCTTTAGTTCTACTATGGATAGTGCCATATAAGTTTAATGCGCAAAGTTGATAATATTAATCGGCTGAGAGACTCTCATGTACCCTCTCTACGACCACTAAGATAGAATATTTTAAGCATGAAAACCTATGCACTGTTGTTAAGAAGCTTGTAGTTGATTAACAAGCTCTGAAGCTAAAGTATAACGAGATTCTCCAAAACCTTTTAAAACTGTGAATTCAGCCCCAAGACTAGTAAGTAGTTCAATATTTGCTTGGAATATCTTCTTACGATCCTCTAAGTTCGGATGTTCTCTTAATGGGTCATCTACCCAATCTAAATCTGGATAACAAACAAAGTAATGACGATAAGAGAAATTATAATTTGCTAAGAGTGGAGTGATAATATCTCCTTCGTTTGGAAAAGCAAATGCTTGCCACACAAGTATGGTAATGATATCCGTATCACTGAGAACTATCCTACTTTCTATAGATTGAGCAACTTGCTCCTGATGTAAAGCAATTTGCTTTAAGTCTTCATAAACATACTTTCTATTGAGCTTATTCAGATATTCTCTTGCATACTCAGGTACAAAAGGTAGGCCGAACTTATCTGACAAGTAATGGATTAAGCTAGACTTACCACTACTTTCAGGTCCAAGGGCTATGATATGAGTCTTGTCCATTAGGAAGATTGCTCTTGCTTATACAAAATTGAGGAATCCTGCTTCAACAGGTAAGTCCTTATTGATAATCTTGATGACTAATGCATTTGGGTTTGACCTCATACTTTCTAAAGTGTACACAGTATTGAGAGCACTAAATATCGCATCTGGATTACCTTTTAAGAAGGTACTCATTGCATGAGTATTAACAACAACTCCATCACATTTCTTAAGAGTCTTGATCACTTCAATAATCGTTGCCTCATAGTCCTTCACTAACGGATATAGACTAATTTCACAAGTTAGGTTCACTAGGTTTTGCGTTTTTTCTTTTCCGCTGCAGGGAATAATATATTATTGAGGATGAGACGGTAACCCGGGCTATTCGGGTGCAATGCTAAGTCAGTTTCTGGATCACCAACATAGTGTTTGTAATCCTCAGGATCATGACCACCATAGAATGACCATGTACCATATCCTTGAGTTCCATGCATGTACCTTACTTCATCAATACCTTTATTCTCACCAAGGACAAGTACATCTGTCTTGATATTGTCTTTGTGATAGGCTGTGGTCTGCCCCATAAATCCTTTGACTGTTCGAGTGTGATTTTGCGTAAGCATTGTCGGTATTGGGTCCCACTTTGCAGAAAAATCAAACAACGTAAAGTAGTCAGACTCAGGATTGACTTTACGTTTAGTTGCATTGTTATCTATAGAGCTATACTCATATTGATATGGATCTTCCACTAATTCAAAATTCTTAAACGCAAAAGTTTTAGAATAATCAATATGTTCATGAGCACTTGCTTTCTCAGCTGGATCGCCATCATAAATCGCTGCGCAGATATCATGGCCTTCCATCGCAAGAGCTATGTCATATGTATCAGTTGCACTACACATTGCAAACATAAAACCTCCGCCTTCAACATATTCTTTGATCTTCTTAGCAACTGATAGCTTGAGGTTAGATACTTTATCAAAGCCAAGCGAAGAAGCTAACTGTTCCATCTTCCTCTGGTTCTCTTTGTACCATTGCTGGGTATGATAACCTTTATAAAACTTTCCATACTGTCCAGTGAAGTCCTCATGGTGCAGGTGAAGCCAGTCATATTCTGCAAGCTTATCTTCCATCACTTCTCTATCATAGACTGTTTCGTATGGAATCTCCGCATAAGTCAAGACCATTGTTACCGCATCATCCCACGGCTGAATCTTTTCACCACGACTATTGAAGTCAGGTGTGTAGACAGCTATTCTGGGTGCTTGCTCTAGCTTGATAACTTCTTGATTCACCTCAGGGTTAGCAATCTCAGTTCTCAGTGCAGCAAATTTCGCATTGGGCATCACCTTATAGCTAACATTCCGAGTCTTACATTCTTTCTCAAAAGCCGCAGAATGAGGAAAGGCAAATGCGCCACCATCATGATTAAGCAACCAATATGCCTCTATCCCCTGCTCTAGAACCCAATAAGTAATACCATATGCCTTAAGGTGCTCGTTTTGATTATCATGAGACATAGGTATATAGATGAAGGATGCACTTAATTGAGAGATGACTAAGACACAACTCAAGAGGAGTATTATACGTTTTATCATTACTTGACTTTAAGGTTTAAATCCTGTTCCTATCTACTAACTCATTTACTCAACCTAATAGTTTACTAAATAGACGAATATTAGATTAAAAAAATGATAATATTTGTACACTAATTTGACAACTCTATGTTGGATTCTTTAAATATCCACTATCCTACTTATTATATCATTGGTTGTATCCTTTTGGGGGTGCTCTATGCCGTTGGATTATATCTTAGACATAAGAAGTTTTCTGATAAGCCTGCATATGTGCCAATCATCCTTGGTTTCCTTAGAGCCATAGCTGTATCGGCAATTGCCTACTTTTTATTAATCCCCATTCTCGAACGATTCAAATCGAGAGAACAGAATGCAATAGTAGTCATAGCTAAGGACACCAGTCAAAGTATAAAGGAAGGTATGTCAGAGCAATCTTATGCTAAATATCTTTCAGGATTAGAACAATTAGAAGATGATTTGGGAGCTGATTTTGAGGTTGAGGTCTTTAACTTCAGTGATAGAATAGCGGTTGGCGATTCTTCAACATTGACAAATCTCTCTACAGACATCGGTGCAGCAGTAGACTATATTGAAAATCAATACAGTGACCAACACATTGGCGCCATAGTGCTTGCTTCTGATGGCATCTGGAATGAAGGTAGGAATCCCCTTTATCTAGGTAATGGAATCACTGCTCCGTTGTATAGCGTAGCTCTAGGTGACACAACAATTAGAAAAGATATTCTGATAAAGAATCTACTGTATAATAAAATAGCCTATTTAGGTGATAAGACAGAAATCCAAGTAGATGTTCAAGCAACTAATGTGGCTGGAGCCAAATCACTAGTGAGTCTGTCAAAGGTCATCGATGGAAAAGTCAGCAAGCTTGACGAGAAGTCCATTACAATGAAAGGCAATGACTACTTTGAAACTCTATCATTTATTGTTGAGAATTCCACTGCAGGAAATGTACAATATCGAGCATCAGTAAGTGGTGTCAGCAATGAAATCAGTCAGACAAATAATACAAAGAGTGCTTACATCGATGTTATAGATGCTAGACAAGAGATATTTATTCTTGCCAATGCACCTCATCCTGACATCCATACACTGAAGAAAACACTTAAGATTAACAAGAATTACAAAATCAGCCAATATTATGGTGGGGATAACATTCCTATTGCCAAGGCTGATATCGTAGTCCTACACAATCTTCCAAGTACCAAGTATCCAATTAATCAAGTAATATCTTCTATTAACAGAAAGAAGACACCTCGAATATATATTACTGGTAGTCAGACAGATGTCTCCTCACTAATCAAAAACGACGCAGGGTTGACTATCAATGGTGTGCTTGGCCAGACTAACGAATCTCAAGCAACAGTTAAGTCAAAGTTCAATAAATTCGTTGTGAGCGATGCCATAAAGAATAATCTAAAATCGTATCCGCCTGTGCTATCTCCATTTGGAGAATATACGTTGAGAAATTCTGCAGAAGTACTTGCTGATCAAAGAATCAATGGCATCGAGACGAGCTATCCGCTCATTGCATTTGACCAACATCAAGGTATAAGAACTGTCTTCATTAACGGTGAAGGCATCTGGAAATGGCGCTTATTCAACTTCTTACAAAATGACAATCACGAAGCCTTCGATGAACTTGTCAAAAAGATTTTTCAGTTTGCTAGCGTCAAGGACGATAAGCGAAAGTTCAGAGTAAACATTGCCAAGAATAGCTACAAAGAAAATGAGTCAATATTCTTAGATGCGCAACTTTACAATGATGTATACGAACTCATCAACACCCCTGAAGCAACACTTAAAATTACAAGTAACAAAGGTGAAACATATGACTATACGTTTTCAAGGACAGATAACTATTATGTAGTCAATGTGGGATCATTAGCGGAAGGTACTTACTCATATACTGGGATAACAAGATTAGAAGGAGTCGAGCTCAAATCTACTGGAAAGTTCAGAGTGGAATCTATCCAAAAAGAATCTTACAACCTCACTGCCAATCACGGTCTACTCTATCAACTCAGTGAAAAGCATAATGGTAAAGTATACTATCCAAGTGAAATAGCAACTGCAGGTCAAGAAATCCTAAGCAACGCGAATATGAAACCAATTGTCTACCAAGAAAAAGACAATCGACCACTCATGCATTATCCTTGGTTACTCATCCCTATCTTACTCCTATTGGGTATTGAATGGTTCGTAAGAAGATATACAGGAGGTTACTAAGCTTGTCAATAGTTATTTCAAGCAATTGACAATACTGCATAATAGAACTAATCAATGAATCAAGGCTTAAACATCTCAAAAGGTGTGCGATATATGATGATTGCTGCCTTGGCATTCTCAGTGATGGGAGCATTAATCAAGCAGGTCAACCACATTCATATTGTGCAAATTGTCTTCTTTAGATCTATTATCACTGCTGCAACATGCACAGTACTTCTCACAAAAAAGAAAGTCTCATTATTGGGTGAAAACCAGTTCTTACTGATACTACGATCTATCCTTGGACTGATTTCAATGACACTATTCTTCATAACGATTCAGCGGATACCATTCGGAGCTTCAGTAACACTTAGGTATCTAGCACCATTTTTTTCTATTATACTAGCAGTATGGCTTCTTAAAGAAAAAGCAAATTGGATGCAATGGATTTTCTTCGTGTTAGCCATCGTCGGTGTGTTTATTATGAAGGGATTTGACACTAGAATTGATAATCTAAGTCTATTTTACTCACTGACTAGTGCTGTGCTAGTAGCTGGTGTTTATGTTACGATAAAGAAAATCGGCAATTCGGAACATCCTTTGGTTATCATCAACTACTTTATGGGAATCACGACAATCATAAGTGGGATATTATTGTTCTTCTTCTGGGAACCTGTCACAATGTATGAGCTCGGTGTGTTAGTCTTAGTTGGTGTGATGGGATACTTTGGTCAGCGATTTATGACAATATCCTTACAGGTAGAGAGCATCGTGAATGTTGCACCATTTAAGTATTTGGAGTTAGTCTATGCCTTTGCGATCGGCTACTTCATTTTTGGAGAAGGATATTCTTGGATGAGTTTAATTGGTATTTGTTGTATACTGATAGCTGTTATTGCTAATTTTAAAGTGAAAAGTGAAATAACAACATAACATAAACCATCTATAACCAACCAACTAGCACTTGATCTCACAACGATCCATACAACAAGTCATCGCCGCAGCTACAGTAGAAGATGTCGTATCATACTATGTAGAGCTACGTAAGCGTGGCGCTAACTTACTTGGATTATGTCCATTCCACGATGAGAAGACACCTTCATTTACAGTGTCTCCAGCGAAAAATATCTACAAATGCTTTGGATGTGGTAAAGGTGGTGATCCGATTCGCTTCATTATGGAGCACGATCAATTAACATACCCAGAAGCCATTAGGTTTCTAGCGGATAGATATGGGATAGAGTTAGAAGAGACCCAGAGAAGTGACAACTACGTCGAAGAAAAGCAAGAACGTGAAAGCCTTCAGGTAATTAATGACTATGCTAGAGATTACTTTGTCAAGCAATTGTGGGATAGCGAGAATGGCAAAGCGATTGGTCTGTCATATTTCAAAGAACGTGGATTCAGAGAAGTGACAATTAAGAGATTTGACCTAGGTTATGCACATAAGAAACCGGACGATTTCACTCAAGAGGCTGTCGGTAAACAGTACAACATCGAATTACTCAGAACCTTAGGACTAACGTCTAAAAAAGATTTGGATTTTTTCAGAGATCGGGTAATGTTTACTATACATAGTGCATCTGGAAAACCGATTGCATTTGCCGGAAGGACATTGATCACCGGCAACAAAAAGATCCCTAAGTATATCAACTCGCCAGAGACACCAATCTACAATAAGAGTAATGTGCTCTATGCTCTGCACTTGGCTAAAGGTGAGATTTCAAAGCAGAATAATTGCTTTCTTGTAGAAGGCTACACAGATGTTATCAGCCTTCACCAAGGAGGAATAGAAAATGTAGTGGCCTCTTCTGGTACATCACTGACGGATGGACAAGTCAAAGCAGTCAAACGATATGCTGACACTATCACATTACTATACGATGGTGATGCTGCCGGAATAAAGGCAGCTATGAGAGGTCTTGATGTCATCCTGAAACAAGGGATGAATGTATTCTTAGTTACGCTACCAGAATCTCACGATCCTGATAGCTATTTACAAAAAGTTGGTAAGACCAACTTTGAACAGTACATCGCTGATACTCGAGTAGATTTTATAGAATATATGGCGCGGTCTGTAGCCAAAGATTATAAAAATGATCCGATCGGCAAGGCTAAGGCAATGAAAGATGTGGTCAGTACCTTATCACTCATTGGTGATTCTCTAAAGCGTACTTTCTATGTGCAACTCTGTGCTGAGATCCTAGACATCAAGGAAGTCATCATCCAACGAGAAGTCTCCAAGACGCTTAAGAAGAAAATTAATCAAGAAAAAAGTAGGAAGAAGTTCAGACAAAATACTGGTGATCAAGGCCCTACTCCCCCTCCACCTTCAGAAGAAAGTCAGTGGATCACTGAACAGAGCATACCTCTTGATATGCCTAGAGAGTCTGTTGGGGATATTTATAAAGAAAAGGACCTTGCAAGAATCTGTATCGCAGCTGGAGATCAAGTCATTACAATTGATGAAGGTGAAGAAACAACTATTGCGGCGTATGTCTACTCAAGTATCTTCGATGTGATTGATTACTTTGATGAGCCTGCTTATCGAGATTTGATAATAGAAATATTTCAAAAGGTAGAATCAGGAGAATTTGATCAAGATTCGTACATCAGACATGACAATGAACGTATACGGAATTTGACCATTGATGCTATCTCATCTCCATACCAGTATTCTAAATGGCCAACTCCAATGCACAGCCAAAAGGTGCCCAATGAAAACTTTGAAAGAGATGCTGCAAATAGCATAATTAGATTCAAATATGAAAAGATAAAAAAAGTAATAGGTAAGCTCAAAGAACGTATTACTCAATTAGCAGAATCTAAAGAAGAAGAGAGTCTCAATATCGCCCTCTTAGCTTTGAATAAACTTAACGAAGAAAAGAAAGCATTAGCCATCAAGCTTGGAACGACATATGGATAACCAATATCCTTTATCTAAACAATCAATACCCCTACTTCCACTTTATGAAAACCTATATTACCCTTATAGAGAACTTCTACAATGCCTTTGCTAATGGTGATGCAGCAACTATGAACAAATGCTACCACCAAGATATAAAATTTCAAGATCCAGCATTTGGACAGTTGTCTGGAAATAAAGCATGCAAAATGTGGGAGATGCTATTATCAAATGAGAATGCAGCTCCTGTAATTACATATTCAGATGTGGCAGCAACTGAACAAAGCGGTAGTGCAGAGTGGAAGGCTGAGTACTTCTTTGGACCTGACAAAAGAAAGGTGATTAATCAAGTGAAAACAAGCTTTACATTTCAAGATGGATTAATCCATCGTCATACAGATTCATTCTCGATGTGGAAATGGTCTAAGCAAGCACTTGGCACATCTGGACTGTTACTTGGCTGGACTCCAATAATCAGAAATAAGGTACAACAAACTACAAACAAGAAGCTGAATGACTATATATCCAAAAAGGGTTAACTTTCGATTGTATATGAAAGTGAAAAAGCGGCTATTCCTCGTTAGGAATAACCGCTTTTTTTGAATTGATAGGGTTCAATTTGCTTTAAGAACTTGCTAATGCCAGTTCTGGGGCTATCGGAAAATCAATTGCAAAGTCTGCAATATTATGTATGTAATTACTAATAATCTTGTCTCCAACGGCGAAAACTACATCGATAAGATTAGCCTCCGTGTATCCCGCATTAAAGAACTGTTCTTTTCCTTCTGCTGAGACTTGACCATTATTTTTGACAACTTCTAGTGCAAAATTGACTAGGGCACTTAACTTGGTATCAAAAGAAATTTCACCTGATCTGATTTGCAATATTTGCTCCTCAGAAAATCCATTGAGACCAGCGATAACTGTATGCGCTGATTGACAATATCTGCAACCATTGAACTCACTGACAGCCAGATTTACTACCTCTTTCTCTTTCTTAGAAAGTGTTGTCTCTCTATTCTGAAACTGTAGATAATCATTAAGTGCTGTATCATTCTTTGCATAATATGCATAGAGATTTGGCACGAATCCTAATGCTCCTTTCAGCTGATCAAATGTTTGTTGGTTACTTTCATTAACCTCTTCTCTTGTAGGTATGCTAAATTTAGCCATAATTGATATATGTTATTTTGTTATTATGTATTTGTGAAACTTAAAGACTACTCACTTACAGTTAATGTGTACTTAGGTGTAGGGTTGAGTGGGCAGAAGTACTCATATACACCAGGCTCAAGATTAACAATACCTGTCAATGATGTCTTTCCTTGTGCTACTGGAGCTGTTACGTATGCCGCAGATATGTGGTTAGATTGGTCATATTGCCCTTTTGGCACTAACACGAATCCTACTGGATGATCAACATCGAGATTTGCAATTTCGAATTGAACGTCACCAGACTTTACCGACACTGATTTTTGCTTGAAATCACCTGACATTTGATCTAATCCTACCTTTTGCACATCACCTTTAACATTGATTGTGTACTTAGGTGTATTATTTAGTGGGCAGAAATATTCATATACTCCGGGTTCTAAATTCACCACTCCAGTCAATCCGCTGTCATTATTTGCTACAGGAGCTGTAACATATGCACTCTTGATATGATGAGTAGGGTCATATTTACCTTCAGGTACAAGAACAAACCCAACATCTGTCCCGACGTTGTCATTTATAATATTGAATTGGTATTGGCCTTCAGCAAGATCTACGTTAGTCGTAGCGAACTCACCTGTTGTCTGAGCTAGATCAATCTGAGTAATTTGCGCTGATAAAGTTGTAAATCCAAAAGCAATAATTGCTGTTAAAATAAACGCTTGATAAAATTTCATTTTAAAATATTTGATAGTTAATGTTTAATTACACAACAAAGATGATCGTGTAAACACTATCAAATCAGGTTCAGAATTCCCTAAGAATTGTACATATATCCCAATGTGAAAAATCTGTTTAAGAAAGCTTGTTCTTTCTAAATACTAATGGAGTCATTCCAATATGTTTCTTGAAAAACTTAGAAAAATGTCCTGGATCCTTGTATCCAAGTTCTATGGCTATATCAGCGGTAGTTTTATCAGAATAGACTAATAAACGCTTAGCCTCAAGCAAAATACGATCATTAATGACCATCAAAGGAGACTTATCACTGTACTTTGGAAATAGATTAGAGAGTGTCTTAGGAGACTTGAAAAGTAAAGCTGCGTAATCCTTAACGGTGTGCAATTCTCGAAAATGCTTCTCAACTAACATATTGTACTCTCTGATGACATTGAGTTGAGTGCTACTAATTATTGGTTCTGGTAGTGAGGCAGTTGCTAATCGAGTTGACTTGATCAATAATCGTTTAAGTAAGGATCTTAGCATTTCTCCTTGAAGTGGGTCATTGATCTGCATATCTTCCTTAATCATTGAAAAAATAGAATCAAATTCTTTTTGCTGAGCAGCAGGTAGTAAGATGCGTTGAGGTTCAGAAGATCCAAAGAACAAGAATCCTTGACAAGAGACTTGATCGTCATGTGTCTGTATACAGAAAAACTCTTTGTTAAACACCAAGGAAACTACACTAGCCTGTAACTGACCTATCCGAATGATATTCAGCGGCGTGCAAAACAGAATTTCGTCCTTATTCAGAGTAACTTCATAATTATCTATTAAAAATGAAGCACCATCCGTCTGACTCCATATCATCTTGAATAAACCTTCTTGATTTAGGATATCCTTAGATGGAGCACACGAAAAATCGGTCATTATGAACAAATCTTCATCTTTTAAGCTAGAATATTGTAATTGCATAGGGGCTATACCGGTATATTTTGGTCCTAAGTTAGAATGTTTGCGTCAATTTAACTTTGAGAAAACGTACTAGTTGCTTTTAAGTTCTGTTTCAAAGAATCCAGCTAGTATAAATGATAATAAATGACCAATTATGTTTGAAGCAGATTGGAATGATTTAGATGTCACGTAGACTTGATGTTATTTGACAAAGCATATCCTTGATAATAATTATTGACTTTTAATAAAGCTATTTTGACACAAGAGCAAATCAAATCTATTGATACTAAATCTTTAGTCAAAGAAAATTCCATATTAAGGAGACGGTTAAAAGATCAAGAATCGATGTTCCAGCGTATAATAGAGGGAACTCTACTTGGATATTGGGATTGGAGAGTTAAAGAAAATTACCAATATCTAAGTCCTACTTTCAAAAATATGTTTGGCTATGCTGATGATGAAATGGAGAACAATCCAGAATCATGGCAAAAAATTATTTTCGAAGAAGATTTACCGCTTGTATTTGACGCTTTTGAAAAGCATATTAAATCCAAAGGTCATATTCCATTTACATATGAATCAAGGTATCATCATAAGGATGGTCGAACTGTATGGGTCTCCTGTAGAGGTAAGGTGATAGAATGGGCAGATGATGGCAGCCCAGTAAGGGTTGTAGGTTGTCACGCCGATATTACACCATTCAAAATTGCAGAAGAAAAACAACTTGAATATGTTAAGTTACTAGAATCAAAGAATAGAGACCTAAAAGAATTTACTTACATCGTATCTCATGATCTGAAGGAGCCACTAAATACAATTTCCAATTTTAGTAACTTGGTTAAAGAAATATATCAAGAAATCCTTGATGAAAAAGGTCAGAAATTTCTTGGCTATATATCAGATTCCACCGTAAGGATGGGGTCACTCATTGACAGTCTCCTTCAGTTTAGTAATGTCGGACATAAAGAAATAGAATCGACTGTAGATTGCAACACAATCATCGATAATGTAAAGGCTGACTTAACATTACAGATAAGTGAGACAAATGCCAAATTTACAGTTGCAAAACTCCCAAATATTCAAGGCTTTAAAAATGATATTAGACAACTATTCCAAAACCTAATTTCCAATGCTTTAAAATTTGTTCCAAATTCCACTATTCCAAATATTATAATTCAAGCAAGCGATGAAGTAGACTTCTTCAAATTTTCTATTAGTGATAATGGGATTGGAATCGATGAACAGCATTATGATCGTATATTCTCAATCTTTCAACGTCTCCATTCCAAAGCAGACTATGAAGGCACAGGAATTGGCTTAGCCAATTGTAAAAAAGTGGTTGAAAATCACGGTGGTAAAATCTGGGTAGAATCTAAGATTGGAAAAGGTAGTACTTTCTATTTTACAATAAAAAAATGATCTAACCTTTATGATACTCATTAGATCATTACTTTTACTTAGTTTACCATATTGAAATCCACAGTTTCGCAAACTATAATAAACGCAAATGTAAAGAGGCACTCAACTTTAAGTTAAGTGCCTCTTTTTGTATTTGCATCCTTAGAAACCGACTATAGTAATACTCTTTAACCGCTTTCTGCTCTTTTGAACAAATAACTGAGGTCATGGATTTCATGACCCCAATTACAAACAAAACTATTCTATTTATTAAAACTTAACAAAGGCTTTAGAAATACGTTGATTACCGCTAGATATGTTAACCACATATCTTCCAGATACTAAAGTAGAGATGTCTATCGAACTTCCAACCTCATATCCTTTCAACTGCATTTCAACTTGACCTCTCACGTTTAAAACAATCACTTCAATTTCTGACTCGCCTGACATATCAATGTCCAAACTTAACTGTGTTGTAGCTGGCACTGGATAAAGAGCAACTGATCTCAATTCCAATGGATCCTCTGCTATTCCTGGACAATTTGCATCTCTGACGACTTCAATAGAATTAGAAAAACTGAAACAACCTTCTATATCTGCTGTGTTATTGCCAGCAGCTAAGCCAGTAATCTCACCATCATACGCTAAGTGCCAGATCAAACATGTACCATCGCCTGCACCATCAAAGTCCACATCAGCAAAGCTTCCTGGTAAGCCTAGTATTTCGCCTAAATCATCTGTCACTACCCATTGGAATGTTTCACCATTGGTATTCGCAACTGTAATTGAATCTGCTGATATCATATCTGCTTCGCCATCACTTACGCAAAACTCAAATGGTCCACCAAATAGATCTCCCCCATTTGCTTGACAGTCACCTTCATTCGTTCTGATTACTTGGATTGGTGCTGAAAGACTGAAACAACCCTCTAAGTCATTTGCATTCATTCCTGGTGCTAGTCCTGTGATCTCTCCATCATATGCTAGGTGCCAGATGTTACATACTCCTGCTCCTGCTCCGTCAAAATCAACAACTCCTGGCATTGGTGGTAAACCTAAGATATATCCTTCATCATCTGTTACGATCCATTGGAATGTTGCTCCATTAGAGTTTGCTACAGTGATAGATCCTGCTGGTATCATATCTGCTTCACCGTCTCCTACTGTGAACTCAAATGGTCCACCGAA
>CALISO010000034.1 GCA_938041445.1 uncultured Saprospiraceae bacterium | reverse complement strand
CTACGCCGCCTTCGCATATCTAACCTTCTTGATTTTTCGATATTCAGAAAAACTAATCATCTTTTCTTGTTCTTCGTCCCACAGTTTGTGGTTAATCATCTTTAGGCTTTGCCAAAACTTGATTTTTGTGACATACTTGCTGAGTATGGGCTGCTCTTTGTAGCACTTGTGAAGGTTGTAATTTGGAATATTACTACTCATATGGTGGAGGTGGTGGTAACCAATGTTTCCTGTCAGCCAATGGAAGACTCTAGGCAATCGATAAAAACTACTTCCCCTGACCGCTGAGAGTAGAAAATCCCAGTTGTGCTTCCACTGCTTATAGGAGAATTCGTGTTGGTGCTGTACATAGAAGAACCAGAATGCAATGACACCAAATAATGCAACTAAGGTGAACTGAATCGCTAGGAACATAGGCCATCCGACTAGAGTGCCTATGACTATGTATGACAAGGCAATCCAGAAGTTATCTTTGATGATCATCTTCATATGCTTGCCCCACTTGTTGAAATCAATTGTAGGGTAACGGCAAGGAACTAAGAAGTAATAGATTGGCGCAATCACAAATGTTACTATCGGAAGTCTGAACAGTCGATACTTCAACTTGCCAAACCAACTTTCATTCACATATTCATTGAGTGTCATTGTTGGTATATCTCCGATCTCTCTGACCTCTAGTTGACCGGTGTGACTATGATGAAAGTTGTGGACTTTAGACCAATACTTGTAAGGGATAAAACTAAAAACACTGCACACTGTTCCAATGACATTATTCAGCTTGCTAGACTTAAAGAAAGATTGATGACCACAATCGTGCTGAATGATAAAAATCTTTACCATAAAGAAAGCATTGATAATAAAGAGTGGAATACTCAGTGCCCAATGAAATTTGACTGCAAAGTAGGTCAATACCCACAGTCCAAGAAATGGTAAAAAAGTACTAAGTAATTGTAAGGCTGCCTTCTTGTTATCAGGCACTTGATACTCCTTGATTAGTGCTCTCCAATTGCTAAGTTTCTCTTTGATCTCTCTGTTTAGATCCTGATTATTCTTCTTCATCGATTATCTCTCTTAGACGTAAATATAGACAGAAAAGTGAAGTTTTTTTAAGCGAATTCCCTCGATTTTATGGGAAGATTTGTGTTGGACATACGCCTTTATAATCGAGAAGATAAGCGCCGAGTCATCATCCCCTAGCATCCGCAATTTGCTCCATAACAAATGGCCGATTTATCACATAAGTGACCGCAGCATACAACCCAAAAACCAACGTATTGAGGCTAAGACAGCCGATAATTGATAGTTGTGAGCCATTTACCATAAGGGCAACCAAGACGAAGGAGACTGTCACAAGAATCTGTAGTCCGATACCTGTCAATGGATACTTAATTGGGTAGTGCTTTTGTCCAAAGATATAAGCGAGTATGACCATCAAACTATAGCATCCAAGCGCAGCCCAAGCAGAGGCAATATACCCTATACTTGGAAGTAAGCTAATGCTGAGTATTAACGTAAGAGCCACACCAGCAAGTGAAATATATGCGCCGAAGGTGGTCTTATCAGAGAGTTTGTACCAGATGGAGATATTGTAGTAGAGCCCAAGCAAGAGATAGGCAAAGAGTAGAATAGGAACGATGACAAATCCTTCCGCATATTTAGAGACATCTGTAAGGTACTTTAAAACGTCTATGTAACAAATAATACCGACGACGATAAGACCCATAAACATTGTAAATGCCAACGCAATCTTTCCATAGACAGATCGATCTTCACTATTAGCTGCGTGCTTGAAGAAGAATGGTTCAGCTGCATAATTGAATGCCACAGTAACTAATGAGACCAAGGCAGCAATCTTCTGTGGAGCGGCGTAGATACCTCCATTGCTGAGATTATCTGAGTAGTTGCCTCCGAGAAAGAACTTCTGAAGTGGTACTGCGAAAAACTGATTGATACTATTGGACATACCGACAATGACGAGTGGGGCACAATACCAAAGCATTCGTTTGACCTGATTCCAATCCGCATCCTTAAGACTCGCAGAAAAGAGAATGGGAGAAAGCACTATACTCATCGATAGACTTGCAATGAGATTCGCAAGGAAAACATATTCTACATCGTCTAACTTCGGTATCCAACTAAAGGTATCTGCGAGATTTCCTTCTAGGAAGGCGAATACCAGTACGATCGTGATCACGATATTGAGCAATCGATAGACTGTAAACTTCAATGCTTTATCCTCCAACCTCAGTCTTGCGTAAGGAAGCAACATCAAGACATCGAGACCAATTATGAGAGCAAACCACTTTACGTAAAAGACTTTATCTGGATATTTGATCCAATCAGCGATGGAATCGGCACTCAGATAGACAGTCAAGACTAAACCTATACCTCCGACCAAGACTGGAACCATCGCAGAACTAAATGCCTTCTGTAAACTTCCCGTCTTACTTCCAAATCGGAATAGCGCTGTATCCATTCTAAATGAAAACAACACAATCAATAAAGAGGCATACCCATATAACTCATTGTACACTCCGAATGAGTATGTGTCATCCAATCTCCGGGTCAAGTAAGGTACAAGAAAGATAAAGTAGAACCCCTTGGACAAGATGTGTCCAATTCCATAGATTGCGGTATGACTTGCGAGTTGCTTAAGTTGTGACATATGAAGAATAATCACCATAAAGGTGAGAAATCTTCTTTAGACATTAATGATAAGATGAGAATTCGTATCAAAGAGTATCGGATCGTATAACCAATAGTACTTAGGTGAAAGACGTAACTTACACCAAAACTCCCCATTAAACTCATCTACCAAAGAAACACAATGCCTAGAATCCTCCTCCTACTGACAAGTCTCCTGATAATGATATCATGTCACAGCGAATCAGAGCAATCAAGACAACAGATGGGAAAACATCATATTCCTGATGATGCCATTATGCTTGATGAAGAAATAGAAATCGAACCACCACAAACAACATCTTCACCTTCACCAGAAGTAGAATTAGAAAAAGGTAGTAAAATTATCAAGAACGGATCGATGCAATTTGAAGTAGATGAGTTGGAATCAGCTAAAAGCAAGGTGGACTCAATATTGACACTGTGCAATGGCTACTATGAGAATGAGCAATATAACTCCTATGGCAATCGGATTTCTTATTCCTTACAATTGAGAATTCCCAATATTAAATTTGACTCGCTAATCAGAGTTATCGAAAATGGAGTGGGAGAACTCAAGTCGAAAAACATCAATGCCAAAGACGTCACTGAAGAGTTTGTAGATCTCAACATCAGACTTGAAAACAACCTTGCCTATCTCAACCAATACAAAGAGATACTGAGAAAGGCTAAGTCGGTCAAAGAGATCCTCGAAGTCCAAGAAAAGATTAGAAGAATAGAAGCAGAAATTAATAGTAAGAAAGGTAGAATCAAATACCTGAATGATAAAGTCAAGTACTCTACCTTGAGTCTACAGCTTACTCTGTTAACAACAACCGAGGTTGCAAGCGGGCCAAGCTTCGTAATAAGAATCGCGGATGCTTTCAACAATGGAGTACAAATCTTTTTGTCATTCCTTGTGGGCCTTGTAAGTTTTTGGCCATTCTTAATATTGCTAGGGCTGGCTATTTTTGGCAGAAAGTCGATATTGAAGCTGATTAGAAAACAGAAGTAGACTTTACTTACCTAAGTTCAATATCTTTATTAAAAAAACAAATGAAGCAATTAATCACCTTACTTACTGTGCTAGTTACTATCTGTCTTTTTTCATGTTCTCAAGGAAACAAAGAAGAGAGTAAAGCCAAAAGCTCTACAACTAACACTACTGCTATAACGGAAGCCGAAGACCTGACAAAATATGGCATAGCCAATTATGAAGGAAACATCTTAGGTGGTCTTAAGGTGGGTGACACAGCACCTGACTTCAAACTTGATGATGAAAATGGTAATAGCGTTTCACTTGATGAGAAGTTGTCAGATGGACCAGTGCTACTAGTATTTTATAGGGCAGACTGGTGTCCGTATTGTACTAAGCATCTCGCAGAGTTTCAAGACAACATCAATGACATTACAGAAAAAGGGAAGGCTAGTGTGATCGCTATCAGCCCTCAGACGTCAGAGTATTCGAAGGTCGTTTCTGATGAGCATAGTCTGACTTACCCGATATTGTATGACATCGATCATGTAGCTATGAAAGATTACAAAGTCTTTTTCAGGGTAACTGAAGAGTACAATGAAAAGATTCTAAAGTTCAAAGGTGATTATATTCAGACTAGAAATGATGATACCAATCCATATATGCCAGTACCTGCAACGTATATGATAGGGCAGGATAAGAAGATCAAGTACGTACACTACAATCCTGATTATAAGCAAAGAGCAAATGTCAACGAGGCATTAAGCTCAATACTTTAAACGCTTACCTATATCTTTTCCTTGCTAAATGATTGGGCAAGGAAAAGATATATTTTATGAAAGGATTCTTAGTACTTATTTACCTACAGCATTTAATCCGCAATCTAAGAAGGCGTTGTACACATCGATTCCTTCTCTGTAACCTCTTGGATGAGCGACGACTTGTTGCTTAGTATCCATAATGACATAGAGTGGTTGTGAGTTTTGCTCAAAATTCGTAATCTGGAAATCAGCCCACTTGTTACCGATATTTCTGAGTTTATTAAACCCACTTAGTTCACCTGCGTAGAGTGTTTCTTCGATCTTTTTTCTGTCATCAACATACAGAGAGACTAGGACATACTCATCATTGAGTTTTCGTCTGACATCTGGGTCTACCCAAATGTGCTCTTCAGTCTTACGACAATTGACACAACCGTATCCTGTAAAATCTAGGAAGACTGGCTTATTCACCTTCTGCGCATACTCAAGACCCTCATAGTAATCTTTGAAGCAATTAATATTGTTAGCACACTTAGTGTAACTCGCATATTGGTCCTTGATGGATTTATCAAGGTCTTCTGCTGGCAAGAAGAAATTGTAAGTTGCAGGTGGAGCAAGACCACTTGTCAATGCTGGAGTCTCATAACTCTTAGTCTCCTTATTCACTTTGAACCCAGACGCTAGATATCCGACTAATCCGAATACTGCTGCAATGAACAACCATCTGCCAGGTTTGATATCCTTCACCTTGAGTGGTCCATCGTGTGGAAACCTAATGATACCCATCAAGTAGAGTGCTAGCCCTAAGAAGATTAATATCCAAAGCCCTAAGAATAATTCATATCTCAATATTCCCCAGTGACTCGTCATATCTGCGACAGAGAGGAATTTTAGCGCAAGAGCTAATTCTAAGAATCCAAGTACGACCTTAACTGTAGTCATCCATCCACCTGACCTTGGTAATGAGTTCAACCAAGAAGGGAATGCTGCGAAGAGTCCAAAGGGTAGGGCAAGTGCTGTAGAGAACCCAAGCATCACCATAAATGGACCGATATAGCTTCCACTTGATGCGACTTGTACGAGTGCTGTTCCGATTATCGGACCAGTACAAGAGAACGAGACTAAGGCAAGCGTAAATGCCATAAAGAATGTCCCAAGTAATCCACCTTTATCTGCCATCTGATCACTCTTGGTAGACCAGGAACTCGGCAATGCTATTTCAAAATATCCAAAGAATGAAATCGCAAACGCCACAAATATGAGGAAGAACAACGTATTCGCAATTGCACTAGTTGACAATTTATTGAGAGCTTCTGGCCCGAGCAATGCCGTGACTGCAAGTCCTATGGCAACAAAAATCACAATAATTGACAAGCCGTAAATTAATCCATTGACCCATCCTTTTCTTTTAGTATCTTTTGTAAAGAAACTTACCGTGATTGGGATCATTGGGAAGATACATGGAAGTAGAATAGCGAGTAATCCACCTGCAAACCCACCTGCAAATATCCCCCACATACTATCAGCTTCAGCAATCTCTGCTTCACCGCAGTCAGCAGTTGGGTTATCCTTCGTATTGAATATCGAAGCAATTCTTTGATCCAATATTTTGCCATCTGTGGGTGGTATTAGGTCAGTCTTGGCAACTGTGTTTGTATTGGCAGCTTCTCCTCCACTTGTCAAACTTGCAAAGTCCATTTCAAACTCTACATCTTCTGGTGGAAGACATCTAGTTGCATCACAAGTTTGATACGAGAGGTAACCAGCGTATTTTTTTGATTTGTCACCGACTTTGACCGTCTGTGTGATGACCATCGGAACGTCATCTAAGAACTTGATTACATTGAGCCCTTCGAACAGTGGGTCTGGACCTTCTTTGCGATGTCCTTCTTCTGTGGCCTTGCCTATAAAAGTTAGTCCGGCAGGATCATCAAATATGATTTCTGTTGGGAGTGGACCACCTTCGGTAGTGTACTGTGAGTAAAGATTCCATCCTTTATCCATTGTACCTGTATAGACGATTTTGTGTTGATCACCTTCTTCGATGATTTTAATGTCCCATTGGATTGGATCAAGCATTCCACTGTCATCTGTGTCACTATTTAAGTCGATTCCTCCGATTTGAATACCTCCAATATCAGAACCTGCATCTTTAGCTATGGCACTTCCTCCACCTTTGAGTGCATTGAGGTCAAATGAAAACACTTCAAATACTGGAGGTAGACACCCTTTATCATTACAAGCCATAAATTCAACTTCACCTTCAAGTGGCTTTGAATAGTCTATGGCTTTTATTTTTTGTCTTATGATGTAAGGTCGCTTTGATGTGAACTTGATAACTTCTTCTACCATAGGAAATAGTGGATCTTTCCCGCTTTTTTTCTTCCCCAACTCTTTAGCATCTCCCAGCTTTTCGAATTGAGCCTCATCATTATAGTATACACCTGTTGGAATCGGTCCTCCCTCATCCATATACATTGAATAAGTATTCCATCCATCTTCTATATCCGCCTTATAGATAAGTAAGAATTCGTCGCCTGAGACATGCTCTGCAGACATCTCCCATTTGATAGGTTCTTGTACTTGGCTGTAGCCGTTACTCAGGGCAAATGTGAGGAAAAATAGAATGGATAGGAGTCTCATAAAGTAATGTAGTTTATGACAATGTCAATGATAATCTGCGAAACTACCAAAAACAGTGAAAATTTGGTAATTACTGACCAATTCCAAACGACACAATGTCTTTATTATTACCAAATCAGTGGGATTTAGACTAGTCTTGATTTTCATCGCTAATTCAGTGAATAAACTTTACTTTTGTTACTCGACTACTGTTAACTCAAAAACAACCTAGAATGAGATTGCTTACAATCTATATCGTCCTGTCACTTGTAATAGTGGTAGGGTGTGGTGACGAAAGATCGTCATCTAGCCAAGGCAAGTCTAGCGTAGACACTCCTCTTACATTTACCAGAGTATCCAACTCCGGTATTGACTTCATTAATAAGATAGAAGAATCCAAAGAGCTCAACCACTTTATCTGGGATGCAATGTATAATGGTGGTGGTGTAGCAGTCGGGGATATCAATAACGATGGGCTACTTGACATCTACCTTGGGGCTAACTATGGCTCAGATAAATTATATATCAATAAAGGTGGGATGAGGTTTGAAGATATCACGGCTAAGGCTAACATCAATAAATCTGAATCGATATCTAGTGGAATCAATATGATAGATATCAACAAAGACGGTCTAGTTGATATTTATGTTTCTAAGTATGGGTACTCTGACCAGCCTCAGGACAGGGTTAATGAGTTGTATATTAATAATGGTGACCTAACATTTACAGAGTCGGCCGTTAAGTATGGCATTGCTAATACTGGATACAGCATCCAGTCCACGTTTCTCGATTATGATAAAGACGGTGATCTTGACCTCTATGTCATGAACCAACCATCTAATGCCCGGAGGGTAAGACAGACATACTTTGCTCCAGGGGCAAAAGAATCTCAATTTCTTGACGACAACACTTCTGATTGCTTATACCAAAACAATGGGAACAACTCATTCAGAAATGTATCAGCTCAAATGGGAATTAGGAACTTCGCTTTCGGACTAGGAATCGTAGCTTCAGATCTTAATCAAGATGGTTGGACAGATATTTTTATTGCCAATGACTACGACAAACCAGACTACCTCTATATCAATCAGAAGGGAGAATCATTCAAGGAGGTGGCGCAGGATGGATTTGACCATATTAGCAATTTCAGTATGGGAACAGATGTTGGTGATATCAATAATGATCAGCTACCTGATATTGGAGTACTTGATATGGCTGGTGCTAATCATTTGAGATCAAAAACCAATATGCCCTCAATGAGCCCAAAGAATTTTTGGTCTAATGTCAACAAGGGTAATCATTACCAGTATATGCACAATACTCTTCACCTCAATCAAGGTGATGCCAGCTTTGTAGAGATAGCTAATTTGTCAGGAATTGCTAAGACCGATTGGAGTTGGAGTTTACTTATCAATGACTTCGATAATGATAGTGATGAAGATATCTATGTGACTAATGGGATTAAAAGGGATGTCCGAAACAATGATTACATAGAAAATACAAAAAAGACAATAGCTCAAACTGGGTCAATTAGTGATGTGCTTACTTTAGTAAACTCAATCCCGTCGAATCCATTGCCAAACTATCTATTCATCAATGACGGTGACTTACATTTTAATGATGAAGCTTCAGCAGTAGGTTTGGGTACACCGGGATTTTCAAATGGTGCTGCTTATGCCGATCTAGATAATGATGGAGATCTCGATCTTATCGTTAACAATGTCAATGCACAAGCGGACATATTCCAAAGTAATGCAGCCAAGCAAGGCAACAGTCTGAGAATCCAAGTAAAGACATCTTCTGATCATCGAGCAGTCGTCAATACAATTGCCACAGTCTACGCAGGAGATCTCGTCAAGCGAAAGGAATACATCAATGCGAGAGGGTTCATGTCTACTTCAGAACCCGTGATGCACTTTGGATTGGGTAAGATATCTGAGATTGATTCTGTAGTGATCCAGTGGCCTGACAATAATGAGAGTATCCATAAGGATCTAGCCATCAACAAACTCAATATTGTAGATCAGTCAAAGACTAAAAAATCTCGGAGGTATCAACAACCAAGTATCGCAAAGCAATTTATAGCTTCAAACAAGTCTCTTGTAAAAATCGCTAAGCACAATGAAAATAACTATGACGCATTTTCTAAACAGGTTCTTCTACCTTATGAGCCATCAGAGTTAGGCCCATTTACTGTAGTAGCCGATCTCAATGGTGATAAGTTGGAAGATATCGTTCTCGGTGGAGCAGCAGGCCAAGTGACGCAAATATTGACTCAAAACTCATCAGGAGAATTTAAAAAAAGCACACTACCAAAGACAGAGGCGTATGAAGATATGGAGATGACTACGCTAGATGCTAATGGAGATGGACGAACTGATCTTTACATCTGTAGCGCCGGATATCAAGAGTCAGAAGGCAATCGAAAATTAGCTGATAGACTTTATTTGAATAAAGGTAATGGCACATTTGTTGAGAGAGCAATGAGAGGAACAGAAACACATACTGGTGTACCAATCGCCGCAGATTTTGATGGAGATGGGGATGAAGATTTATTGGTTTTCGGTAGGGTTAAGTCAGGTGCTTATCCCCTCAGCCCCAAAAGCTATTATCTCAAGAATGATGGCAAGGGAAACTTCTCAATCATCCCAAAAGAACAAGAAGGTCTTAGTGGATTAGGAATGGTCACAGATGCCACAGTTGATATCGGGGGGAACAATGAAGTATACTATGTCAGTGAGTGGGGTTCGCCTAGCAAGCTTATAAGAAATGAAGAAGGCGGATGGAAATCTATGAAGCTGGATGGAGATCTTAGTGGTTTATGGTTCAGCATCTCAGCGGATGATCTTGATAATGACGGCGACACTGATTTAGTCCTCGGTAATATTGGGAAGAACATCAAGTTCAAGGCTTCAAATGAAAAACCATTTCAAGTGTATGCTTCAGACTTTGATCAAAATGGTAAGTCTGACATTGTACTGGCGACGTATTCAGGGGATGACCTTGTCCCTGTAAGGGGGAAGGAGTGTTCTACTGAGCAGTTACCAGAGCTCCAGTCTAAGTTTGGAACTTATGAATCATTTGCAACAGCAGGATTAGGAGATATTTACAACCTATCCAATGCCGAGAAGTATGCTGTCACTACTCTTGCATCTGGGATCCTGTGGAATGAGGGAGGGAGTTGGACATTTGATCCGTTACCAGCTGAAGCTCAAGTTGCACCAATCAATGCCACAATTATTGAAGACGTCAATCAAGACGGTCTTAAAGACATTATCTCAGTAGGTAACCTCTATGCAATGGAAGTGGAGACAACAAGGCTAGATGCAGGTAAGGGACTTGTCTTACTACAGTCGGAAGATCATAATTATAGTTCAGTATCATCACGTGAGTCAGGATTCTATGCTAGAGGTGATGCTAAGGATATGGAGGTTGTCAACATCAAAGGAAAAGAGCACTTAGTCATCAGTATGAACAATGACTACGTTCAGTTCTTCGAATTACAGAAGTAATAGGCCTTAAAATAAGAGTAACTGATCTCCTTCTGAAGGAGTATTGTCTGATTCATTTACTTGATCTATCAAGGTCGCATCATTATTCTTTACAGAATTGACATTGGACGATACTTGATAGAAGTCGATCAAATCATCCGGATATGGTGTCAATATTTTCAACGCTTCTACTGGGCTAATTTGACTATCTAACCATTGCTCTTCTATCTCAGGAAGTAGCATTGCAGGCATCCGATTATGAATGGGAGCAATCTTATCATTTGCCTCGTGAGTGATGATGGTAAATGTATGTAGAGTCTCCCCACTAGGTTGCTTCCAGGTTTCACAGAGACCAGCGAGTGAGACAACCTGAGTATTCGTCGGGACAATTCTGTATGGAGTCTTTTTCTTTCCTGACTTCTTCCACTCATAGAATCCATCTATCGGAATCAAGCAACGTCGTGTCTTCACCGCTTCTCTGAATGCGGGTTTTTCTAAGAGAGTTTCTTTGCGAGCATTGATCATTTTGTAACCTATCTTAGGGTCTTTTGCCCAGAATGGTACAAGTCCCCATCGATATAGTTGGATCATCCGAGGATCACTCTGAGTGATGACTGGATGGAAGTGTGAGGGAGCTACATTATAGTTAGGTAGTGGATTATATTGGACGAGTTGATCAGAGTAGAAGGTAGCATTGAAGCGTTCTTCTATCTGCTTTTCAGTCAGTGTTAGTGACGATCGACCGCACACTACTTTTGTGTTTTGATGTAGTTGTCTACACCGCTTCTCTTGAGTTCACTTGATACATTAGCTACCTTGCTGTAGTCATTACTTCTGACTGCGAGTACTGAGTGGTATTGAGAATTATCAAAGACTACTTTCTCTGCTGAGTATCCCATATTAGAGAGTTTTTTCACCATCTTATCAGCATTTCCAGATTGAAGAAAGTTTCCAGCGATCACCATATGCTTTCCCGATGATGAAGAAGGACTACTATATACAGGAGTCACCTCTTTGTCTGGTGCATAAGTTCTACGATCGCTCGCTTCAAACTCATCAGTTGCATCATCCAGAGCAGAGTAATCAGTCCGGCTACCTTCGGTGTCAAATGAATCATCTTCACTCAAGTCGATAGTTTCACCATCTTCAAATTCATCATCTTCAAAGTACTCATCTACATTGACCTTATCGCCAGCGTTCTCTACGACATCAGTAATGTCTGCTGTAGGGTCACTTGATCCACAAGATTGCATCATCGTTGTCACACCAAGGTATAACAGTGTTATCAATACGATGTAAAGGGCTATTCTGACAAGGTTATTCATAAGGAATGTCTTTTAAAGAGTTAACTAACAACAAATATACACATTATAATTTTATGTAATGTGTTAAAATTCATTGAGTTTAGTTTGTGAGACCTTATTTGCTTTTATCAACAAGTTTTTGGACAGTCAACGCTTTTGTAAGCACATACTCTTAGACTCAACTTAAATTTAGAAACGGAGCTAATAAGCCCTCACGTCGCTCTTTTCAAAGTAATTAATAAAAGCACGATTGACTACTCTATTGCCACCGAGAGTAGGATAGTTACCAGAGAAGTACCAGTCGCCTGTATTGTCAGGACAAGCCTTGTGTAGATTCTCTACTGTCTGATAGATGACCTTGACATCTACATCAAGATCTGATGGAGTAAGTAAGTCACTAATCTTTGCAGATATCTCATCTTGGGTATATTGATCGTAGAGTGGTTTGAGCTCATTTGTTATTTGATCAATCGGTCGTTGGTTAGCCTCTATACACTTGTGATAAGTCTCTTCTATCATATCTTCCTTGCCATCTTCTTCTAGCAGAGCAATCAATGCATTAAATGCAACGAAGCTATTCATTTTGCTCATATCGATTCCATAGCAATCAGGATATCTAATCTGGGGTGCAGAGGATACAACGATGATTCTTTTAGGTTTTAATCGATTGAGTATTCTGATGACACTATCTCTAAGTGTTGTCCCTCTCACAATTGAATCGTCGACAACCACAATCGTGTCGACGTGATTTTTGATGATGCCATATGTGACATCGTAGACAGTACTGACTAATTCTTTTCTACTTGCATCATCAGCAATGAAGGTCCGCATTTTAGCATCCTTTATAGCAACTTTTTCTACTCTTGGAGAGAGAGACATAATTTTGTCAATCTGTTTAGGTGTGAGATCTCCAGTTTTGCTAGCAGCTTTGAGTTGCTTGCCTTTCTCGATATTGCAGATATTGTGCAGCTCATCTACCATTCCGATAAATGCTGTCTCAGCTGTATTTGGGATGAAAGAAAAGACAGTATTTTCAAAGTCAGAGTCTGCCATCTTAAAGACCTTTTCGGCTAGCAGTTTGCCTAGCATTTTTCGCTCTCCATAGATTTCTTTGTCATTGCCTCTAGAGAAGTATATCCGCTCGAATGAGCAAGCCTTTTTCTCTAATTGCTCCTTGCATTCATCTATACTGACTGTGCCATTTTTCTTAATAATAATAGCATTACCTCTAGGCAATTCTTTAATGTCAGAATAATGAAGGTTGAATGTGGTCATCAACGCTGGCCTTTCAGAAGCAACAGCAACGATTTCATCATTATCGACATAGTATGCTGGTCTGATCCCTGCAGGATCTCTCATCACAAAGGCATCTCCATGACCGATGATACCTGCCATAACATATCCACCATCTATTTTTCTGGTAGCTCGTTTGAGCACTTGTTTTACATCAATATTATCAGCGATAAAGTGGGTAATCTCCTCATTAGAATATCCTTCCGCTTTGTACCAATTGAAGAGCTTGTCCACTTCCAAATCAAGAAAATGTCCAATCTTCTCCATGATGGTGACCGTATCTGACCGCTCCTTAGGGTGTTGACCAAATGAGATTAACTCATCGAAAAGCTCCTTCATATTGGTCATATTAAAGTTGCCTGCCATAACCAAGTTACGAGTGATCCAGTTATTTTGTCTCAGAAATGGATGAACTGTTTCGATTGTATTAGCGCCATGCGTACCATATCGAAGGTGTCCGATGAGTACTTCCCCTGTGTAAGGTCTATTAGCTTTGAGCCATTGCGGATCGTTGAATTTCTCTTGTGGGACATCATCGAAACGAGCATACACTTCTGTAAATAAATCCTTGAGATATTGAGAGCTATTGCTTCTCTTACGACTGATATACCGATTACCAGGCTTTGGATCTAGTTTGATTGTAGCAATTCCTGCACCGTCTTGTCCACGATTTCGTTGCTTTTGGAGTAGTACATGGAGTTTGTTGAGGCCGTAAAGAGCAGTACCATATTTTTCATGGTAGTATTCGAGAGGCTTCTTAAGTCGGATGAGTGCTAGACCACACTCATGTTTGATGCTATCGCTCATAAACTGGTTGTCCAGTAGCATTCTTTCTACTGAAGCACAAATTTACACTATCTTCTATTGTTAGCTAAGTGTTATCTGATGATTTGTCAGATAATACTTAGATAGAAGAGTGAGATTGATACTACATATCAAAAGCTCTAGAATTAAAAACTTACAAAGGAGGAGAGAAAACGACTGAAAAGAGAAAATGTATTAGCCAACCTTTAGATACTGATCAGCTAATACATTTGGTAGAAGGCAACTCTATTGAGCCCCTGTAAATACGCAAGTAGATTCACCAATACCTGCAATAGAAGAGTTGATATTCATTTCTAGTTGATTGCTAGCATTGATTGATCCATCACCACTAGTAGTAACCATAAAACCAAGTAGATCAATTGTAAAAGGGTCAAGCTCAAATGTATTAACTCCTGTAACAGTAGCAGCCAAATCATCAGTACCATCAGATATTAAAATCTCTGTTATACTATTTCCAGCTAAAATCGAAAAGGTAGTAGCCTCAGCTGGCTCATCAGGGCAAATGGTGTTACCTACCCAAGTTCCAATCAACCCAGCTCTTTCTTCATCTTCACAAGTACTTCCTGTGTATCCATCTTCACATTGACAAGTCCCATCATCACAAATGCCACCATTAAAGCAAGTGACATCTTCACAGTCATCCTTACAAGATTGCATAAACATAAAGCCACCTAGAAAACATAGTAATAATAATTTTTTCATTTCTTAAGAATTAATTTTAAATCAAATAATTTATTCATCACATAGATAACGTTTGAAAAGAGCAAAAGATACAATTGATACATATTTAACACCGATAAGTTGATGTTATATAGCCTTGAAACTTCATTGTTATGTGTTGCAGCCTTCATGCGTTTGTAACAAGACTATAGAAAAAAACATTGGACACTAAAGACTATTAAGAACTACAGGACAACATACTACACCCGACCTTATGTCTTGCCCACTCTGGTCGCTTTGCGAACCACCGTTGATAGGCAGGCTGCTCATCATAAGGGTTCAATAGTATTGTATACATTTCCTCAATAAGCCCATAGTTGCCCTTGTCTGCATCATCTATTGCCAACTGCGCCATATAATTTCTGAAGACGTATTTTGGATTGACGAGGTTCATCTGTCTTTTGCGATCAGCATCATTGACTGCTTCTTTTTGCAGTCGTTTTCCGTAAGACTCAAACCAAGAACTCCATTGATCTGATATTGTTTGTGGTAGTTGATCTAACTGATAAAAAGCAGCTTCTATCACTGTGAATCCTCCTTCCGGATCGTTTTTCTTAAAGTCTCCCAAGTTTCTAAAAAAGATAGTCATGTCAGTCTCAACTTGTTGAAGTAGCCCTCTAAGTCTTCCTATCAATTCTTCATCTTCATTAGGTCCTCCTGCATTGGTCAAACCCAGTTTTGACTGCATCATCGCTAGTGACTTAGTCTCGTATTGATCTTTGTAATGCTTTAAGATATCTTCTAATGGGGCAGCTTCATTGATTAAAGGATATAATGCATTAGCGAGTTGGGCAAGATTCCACAGACCGATATTGGGTTGATTACCGTACCTGTAGCGTTTGTGTTGTCTATCAGTTGTATTTGGCGTCCAGCCATAATCGTACCCTTCTAACCATCCGTATGGTCCATAGTCAATCGTCAGACCAAGGATGGATAAGTTGTCAGTGTTCATTACCCCATGTACGAACCCAATTCTTTGCCAATGTATGATCATATCAAGTGTTCGCTCAGTCACTTCTTTGAACAATGCGATATATGTTTCTTTTCTAGGCTCACCAAGATGAGAGTAGTATTGACGAATTGTGTAGTCAGCTAGAGTTTTCAGACTGTCAATATCCTTCCTTGCGGCAAATATCTCAAAGCTACCAAACCTCAAAAAGCTTGGAGACACACGACAGACTACTGCACCTTTTTCATATGCTTGATTACCATCGTATAGCATATCTCTCATGACTTGATCACCTGTCAACATTAGTGACAAGGCTCGAGTGGTAGGCACACCAAGATGATGCATGGCCTCACTACACAGGTATTCCCTTATTGATGATCTTAATACGGCTAATCCATCTGCAGTTCGAGAGTACGGAGTTGGTCCAGCACCTTTTAATTGGAGTGTCCATTGCTTATCTCGATGTTCTACTTGACCAAGATTAATCGCTCTCCCATCACCTAATTGCCCTGCCCAATGTCCGAATTGATGTCCGCCATAGCACATCGCATATGGAGCAGAACCCGACGCTATCGCGTTGCCGGAGAATATATTTAGGAATTCTGGTGAGTTGATACCTTCTGAAGAAATACCGATCGCATCTGCTACCAATTCAGAGGCATGAATCAGGGTTGGTCCAGACGTCTTTTTTGGTGTAACATAAGAGTAGCACGCTGAGTGAACTTGTCTCCTTGTATTTTCATAAATGAGGTCTCCAGGTAGTTCTTTAGTAAAGCGATTAGATATTCGTAAGTTCAAATTGATTATTTCTAGTGGTTATTTAACATTAACTACCTCAAAACTATGACATATGCTAACTAACAGACTTTCTAATGTGAGAGTTCTTTGGTAGTGAATATTAAGAGATAGCTACGACTTGGTCTACTTCTTGCTCTATACTTAGTATTGAGGGCTATATAATATTGTGATATGATCGAAGTAGCATAACTAAATGCAGCACTTTACAGAAGCAATAATTTTTCGAACCTTGAAATCGTTTTATTGTTTATTTACCAAACAGAAGAACTGAGATATGAATAGACTAATCATTACCCTGATATTTGCGGCAAGCGCTATACTGCTTAATGGACAAAGTATCCTTGGCACCTGGAAAACGATAGATGATGAAGATAATGTAGAAAAGTCTGAGGTCCTACTCTATGAAGAAGGTGGAGTATTATATGGTAAAGTAATCAAGCTGTTAGAAGGCGCTACTGGGACACATTGTTCTAATTGTGAAGGAGACAAGAAAGATGCTCCTATCACAGGGATGGTCATTATGTATGATATGATGAAGGATGGAACTACCTATGATGGAGGCAAAATTCTAGACCCAGCCTCTGGCAAGGAGTACTCATGTAAAGTAGAATTAGAAGGAGTGGACAAGCTCAAGGTCAGAGGATATATCGGATATTCTTGGCTGGGGAGGACACAGTATTGGTACCGAGTGCAATAATCTAGACTTAGCAATAGTTATAAAGACAATATATCCTAATTCCTTAACTAAACTTACTGTATGCAGAACAGTTACACTTCAAACTCACTAATTTCATATCTCTTTCAAGACTGCCCGATACTGACAAGGTTCGAAGTTGAACATTGGTTAGAAGAAGGTGGAGTACAACTGCAGGAATATGAGATTTACAAAGAAACTTTGAGCAAAATGCCTAAAGTAAATTTTCAACCAACTGAGACTTCCATAAGTTATATTCTTGAATTGAGTAAATCAGTTTAATAGTGATATAACACAGGAGTAAAAGAAAATCTTTGACCCATTCACTTCGATAGTGAATGGGTTTTTTTGTTTCCGTTGATATATAAGCTATTTTTACATACATATTTTATTTATATAAAACCATATCAATGTCAAAGGATAAAGAAGCAAAACTAAAATCTCTAAATCTCACCCTCGATAAACTAGAGAAAACATACGGTAAGGGTACTATCATGAAACTCGGTGATAAGAAAGTTGCTGATGTAGATGCGATCAGTACAGGATCACTTGGTCTTGATATCGCACTAGGCATAGGTGGATTACCAAAGGGTAGAGTGATAGAAATATATGGTCCAGAATCTTCAGGTAAGACAACTCTAGCCATTCATACCATTGCAGAATGTCAGAAGCAAGGTGGTATTGCAGCCTTTATTGATGCGGAACATGCCTTTGATAAGAACTATGCTGAAGCTCTTGGCGTAGATACTGACAATCTTCTTATCTCACAGCCAGACAATGGAGAGCAAGGATTGGAGATTGCAGATCATTTGATTAGATCGGGAGCTATTGACATATTAGTCATTGATTCTGTTGCAGCATTGACCCCGAGAAGTGAGATCGAAGGAGAAATGGGAGATTCAAAAATGGGACTCCAAGCGAGATTGATGTCACAGGCACTTCGTAAGCTTACTGGTACGATAGGACGGACAGGATGTTGCTGTATTTTTATCAATCAATTGAGAGAAAAGATTGGTGTGATGTTTGGAAATCCAGAGACGACTACTGGTGGTAATGCATTGAAGTTCTACGCTTCTATGAGATTAGATATCAGAAGGTCAGGCCCCGCTATTAAAGATAAAGAAGGTAATATGGTAGGAAACTTGACTAAGGTCAAAGTTGTCAAGAATAAACTAGCACCTCCATTCAGGATTGCAATGTTTGACATTGTCTATGGTGAAGGAATATCTAAAACAGGAGAAATCATCGATATCGGAGTAGATAATGACATAATTGGGAAGAGTGGATCGTGGTATAGCTATGATGGCACCAAGATTGCACAAGGCCGTGAGTCAGCTAAGCAGTTTCTTAAGGATAATCCTGAAGTCTCAGCTGAGATCGAAAAGAAAATTATGGCAATCTATAAACCAGATGATAGCGCTGTAGAAAAGTCAGCGGCTGAACCAACAACAGCAGAAGAATAATCTTCTGTGAATAATTATCAGGAAGTCCTAGTTCGTCATAACTTTTATATTTATGCCTTGTTCTTATCTATAGGCAGAGCAAGAGCACTTAGTCTATGACAATCAAAGAAATCCAATCACCGGTACATAGTGAGATTAAAAAGTTTGAATCTCACTTCAAAGACTCAATGAAGTCGAATGTGCCGTTGTTAGATAAGATTACTTACTATATCGTCCAGCGTAAGGGTAAGCAAGTTCGACCGTTATTCGTTTTTCTATGTGCTAAACTCTTTGGAGATATTGGTTCCAAAACATATAATGCTGCATCACTCATAGAATTATTGCATACAGCAACATTAGTCCACGACGATGTAGTTGATGATGCGGATATGCGGAGGGGCTTTTTCAGTATTAATGCACTTTGGAAGAACAAGATAGCTGTATTAGTAGGGGATTATTTACTCTCAAGTGGTCTCTTGGTAGCATTGGATAATGACCACTTCGACCTGCTCAAGATACTTTCAGTGGCCGTCAAAGAGATGAGTGAAGGAGAGTTGCTGCAGATAGAGAAAGCACGTAAACTCGATATCGACGAGGAGATTTATTATAATATCATTAGGCAAAAAACGGCCTCTCTCATCGCAGCTTCTACTAGCTCAGGGGCAAAAAGTGTAACGGACGATCCCGTGATAATTCAGAAAATGTATGACTTTGGTGAGACCATTGGAATGGCATTTCAGATAAAGGATGATCTATTTGACTACGGAAAGTCAGCTATAGGAAAACCAACAGGGATTGATATAAAGGAGAAAAAGATGACTCTTCCATTGATTTATGCCTTAAATAATGCAGATCGTAGGACGAAAAACAAGATTATTAACAGCATTAAAAGAGATAGTACTAACCCAAAAGTTATTTCTGAGGTAATAGACTTTGTCACCAATCAAGGAGGATTGGACTATGCTTCGAAGAAGATGTATGAATATAGAGATAAGGCCTTAGCGATTTTGGCGACCTGTCCAGACAATGAAGCTTCCGAATCATTGAACAAACTTGTACACTTTGTCATAGAACGTAACAAGTAGCTGGCACTATTGTCCCCTTGAATCATTAGAATCATATACCATTATCTCAAGATATCAATAGAACCTTGGCACAGAATTTGGACTTGTTGTTTCAGATTGAGTTTTGCCTTATTCAAAAATGGTTCTTTAAAAACTTAGTGTCCGCCTCTTCTAGAGGCGGTTTTTATTTGTACGATTACTATAGATCTTGATATCGTTAGGAATATACTGTTTGAGAGATAGTTCTCCATTATTTAGTACACCATATGTATAGTAATTCATCCACTCTCCTATGTTGTAATAAGTACTGTTTCCAGAAGTCAGGTCGTAGATGATAGGTATATGTCTGTGGCCATATATATAATAGTCACATTTTAGTGATGTATGGTTAGTTTCTACAAATTGGACAATCCACTCTTCTTCAAATGCCTTGAACTGATCACGTTCCTTCTTGTTTTTATCGCCAAGATTGGAACAATAATCCATAAACGCTAAAGCAAAATTTGGGTGTAGTCTGCTAAATGCCCATTGACACAAACGGTTTGAAAAAATTGATTTAAGAAATTTGTAACCGTGGTCACCCGGTCCGAGACCATCGCCATGTCCTATATGGATTGTCTTATTGTGGTGCTGGGCAATGATTGGGTCTTTATGCACTTTGATATCCAAGTCTTGCTCAAAGTAATCTCCCATCCATAAGTCATGGTTACCAGTAAAGATTTCTATGGGGACTCCTTCTAGCCTCAACTGAAGAAGTGTAGATTTAAACAAGTCATATCCTCTTGGAATCACTCGATTGTACTCATACCAATAGTCAAATAAGTCTCCAACTAGATAGATTTTCTCAGCATTGGTCTTAACCTCTTGCAACCATTGACATATTAGAGCCTCTCTCTCAGCTGAAGTGTGTAGACTATCTCTTCCTAAATGAAAATCTGATGCAAAGTAAACGTTCTTCAAAGTTGATTAGATATTGACTTCGAAGGTAAGCATATTGAGGGATATAGATATCGAATGTAGACATTGAGATCTGCGCGATTGGGATAAATAAAAAGAGCCCTTACACATTTGCAGGACCCTTTTTTTGTAATGCTAATCAATTCCTATCTTGACTTACGACCTTTAGACTGTACAGAAGGAAGGAGGTCACATAGAATTGGTTTTTTTTTAAAATAAAAAAGCCCTCACACATTTGCAGGGCCCTTTTTTTTGTAATGCTAATCAATTCCTATCTTGACTTACGGCCTTTAGACTACGTAAAAAGAGGAAAGTCACAAATGAATCAAGTTTTTCAAAAAAAAAAGAATCCTAGCACATTTGCAGGGATTCTTTAGTATTTCTGATCAATTCCTATCTTGATTGGTGCAATTTAGAAACACTTGACGGGTGTAACAGCATGTTCAAGCCATTTTTTGTTAGACTTTAACTTATAAATATCGCCTACTAAATTCGTAGGATTACTTAAGTAAATAGACTTTTTTAGTCCATAAGGTTGATTGATATCTAGTTTTTTAAAGTACAACTGAGATTAAAAGCAAGAAGTATTGAATCTCATACCTATAAGTCGATGTTAGCACCTATGCCAACCGCAATGGAAGCTAAAGAAGTAGAAAACCTAAACAATCTCAAGCAATTGGTTGAAATGAATACTACAAAATATGGAATTAGACAATAGGCTGGGAGACAGTCCGTGGTTTAAGGATCTTGGTTGGATTAGTAAGATTAGACTTTCGGGAAGCCACCATATTTTCCTTTTAGAAAAAACCCAACAACTAAACCAAAGACAAACCCACCGATGTGAGCCCACCAAGCAACTCCTCCGCCAGCAACTCCTTTACCCAAGCTGCCAATGCCTGAGAAAAACTGTTGTAAAAACCAAAACCCTAAGAACAGTATCGCTGGAATGTAAAACGTCTTAAAAAACAAGACAAATATCATCTTAATTTGACTCTTAGGAAACATCACAACATAGGCGCCAAGACATGCAGCAATAGCGCCGCTTGCTCCGAGTGATGGTACGCTACCCCCACATGCAGATATATTATTACCCGTAGGGTTGCAATTACTCAAGCAAGGTGAGCAACAGTTAGCAATCTCTGAGCTAAACATTGCATCGAAGCCGATGTGAGCCAGACTAGCTGAAAGACCACCAACAATGTAAAAGATGATAAACCAAAAACTCCCAATCCTTGATTCAATATTATCTGCAAATACCCATAAAAACAACATATTTCCAATTAGGTGCATCCAACCGCCATGCATAAACATACTCGTGAACAGAGTTGGAAGCTCTCTGCCTGCAATGATATTATTAGGAATTACGGCCCACTCACAGATCAAGTTACCTGGTGTAGAAAGCTGTAGAAACCAAACAGCCACATTCAGAGCGATAAATGTATAACTGACAATTGGTTTGTAACCACCAGTAACTTGAGTGTCGCCTATTGGAAAAATCATCGTATAATGGATTTGTTTTGGACAAAAATGGACATCTAGTCTAAATACCCAAGCAATGTACAATTATCTGGAGTTACTTAGTATTTATCAACTAACAACTGAAGTTAAATTTTTTTTTCACAGAAGGGCAACCATATTTTTGAATACAGCATAATAGAGGTGAAAGAGTTAATTATCTAAAACTGAAATGACAGAAAGACAAATAATCAAGGGACTTATCAGAGGTGACCGAAGGGCACAAAACCTTTGCTATGAGCAATATAGGTCAACTTGGTACATGATTTGTCTAAGATATCAGCAGGATAGTGCTTCCGCATTGGATAGTCTACAGAACGGCCTAATAAAGATTTTTTCTAAAATTAAGCAGTATGATGACACCAAGGGTACATTTAAGAGTTGGTCTTCACGTGTTATAATTAATGAGAACCTCATGGCACTGCGGAAGGAATCGGCTCAGATGTTCACTGAAGATATCAGTGAGTCTTATGATTTGTTCGATGAGCAAGCATCACCTATAGAACAACTGTCAGCACAAGAATTGACAAAAATGATACAGAAACTTCCAGATGGATACCGAACGATATTTAATATGTACGTCATAGAAGGGTATACACATGTTGAGATTGCCGAAGAACTCGGAATCAATGCAGGGACATCTAAGTCACAATTGTTTAAGGCAAGAAAAATGCTTCAGAAGCAATTAGAAGTTTTAATTTAAGAAACAGAGAGTAATGAATGAGCATAATCAACATAATTTAGATCAGTTTTTCAAAAAGAGGTTGAAAGACAACACACCTGCTGATAATGGTTGGAATGTACCGCCAATGTCTATCTTAGACAATGCTCTTGAGGCTATTGAACCTGAGATTACTGATCGCAAGCCATTGATATTAAAATCTCTCTTAGGCTTAGGGCTTCTAGCACTTGTCGTAATGATTTACTTGGTTTCAGTTCAAGTACAATCCCTCAATGATGAATTATCAACACTCAAACAACAACATTCTAAAATCTTAACAAGTCAACCTGCTGAAAAACAAGCATATTCACCGATTACAGAAGTAATTGATGAGACAACAATTGACAATAAAGCGGTCAAAGTAGTCAATCAAAGAAGAGCTTCTAATAATGCTAAAGCTAAATTTCAAGGTACTACAGAAATACAAGAAGGCACCACTGAGCCATCCATAGTTAAGAAGAGCTATGCCGCAGCTGCAAATACCGGTAAGGAGGTTAAAATAGCAGAAAACAGCACCGTTGTGAGATTTTTAGACGCAAGTCGAAAAGGATTAACTCAACGAGCAACAGCTATTCACCCTAACCAAACGATATCACAATTACCAATTGTTACTAAGTCGACCAATACGTTTAATATTGAAAAACTGTTGCCAATCACACTGCTGCCTAGTCAGCCTTCTTTACTATCATATAGAGGTAAAGAGCTTTCAATTCAGGATCCTGTGACAAATTCTACAAATAATGAAGGACAGTTTTCATTTTATGTTTTGAGTGGCTTGTCTTTTAGCAATTACCAGATGAGTGGTGCTGAATCATTGGACTACAGTTTGTCACAATTTCAAAATTACCGTCCAGGATTCCAAACGGAAGTTGGTTTCACAGCTGAATTGTCAGACCGATGGAATGTTTTCACATCTATAGAGTATGCGAAATGGAGCAACACTAGTATGTTTATTCAGGAAGTTACGTATGATGAAATCAATATGACTATTGATCAATATGGTGTCCGGACATACAGTGATATGATATATGTATCTACTCCATCATCTACATATCAGAACTTTATGGAGTTTCAATTCAGGAGTGATGAAATGGCAGATGGTTCAGCGATGCTAAACAAGACCATTGTTGACGATAAGTATCAATCAATCGGCTTGTCACTAGGTTTATCTTATGATATTATACAAAGGTCACGATTCAGCTTATCAGCACTTCTAGGATCAACTCTTAGATCTACGTTTACTGCTAGTCAAAATCTTCATACAGAGTTGTATGATGGTAGTCTTATGATGGGAGACAATCATACAGAATATAGTATTCAAAATCAATTGACGAATCAAGTAGTAAGTGCGACGTTAGGTAGTCAAATTTCTTACAGATTGACATCAAAAATTGACCTACTTATCAATTTAGATTACTCTAGAGACCTATCACCAATTAATCTGCAGACTGCATCTTCTACTAGTCAGACCTACCAAAACAGGTTTTTCTTTGGTACTGG